>NZ_BCBW01000038.1:0-114475 GCF_001315805.1 Olleya sp. ITB9 | reverse complement strand
TTTAAAGGATTCAATTTAAAAAAACCGAATGATCAAATCATGCATTGGGTTTTTTTATAATAATTAAGTAAGATTACTTTTTATCGTTAATTTCTTCTTCTTTACTAGCGTCTTTAAATTCTTTAATTCCGCTACCTAGACCACGCATTAATTCAGGGATTTTCTTTCCTCCAAATAATAGTAATACTAAAACGACTACTACAGCTATTTGCCAAGGTCCAATTGCTAAAAATATACTTGCTGAAATCATAACTTTAAATTTAGATCACAAAGTTAATAATTAAACTTTAATAATAACGTTAAAACATTAACTTTAGCTTTAGCTAAAGCTGTTAGACTAAATTTTATTTACTTTTGTTTTTAATATGACAAAACCCGAAAAAAAATCTAAAAAAATTAAGAAGAAATTACTTCACAGATATCGCTTAGTAATATTAAACGAAGATACTTTTGAAGAGCGCTTATCTCTTAATTTAAACCGGTTAAATGTATTTATAATAGGTACATTATCGGCAATTATATTAATTGTATTTACTACTATTTTAATAGCATTTACGCCTTTAAAAGAATACATACCTGGATATTCTTCTACTTCACTTAAAAAGAAAGCGGTTAAATTAAGTTCTAAAACTGACTCTTTACAACGTGTTATTGATTTAAACGAAAAATATTTTGCTTCAATAAAACAAGTATTAAAAGGCGAAGTAAGTACAGTGCAATTTGACAGAGACTCAATAATACAAGCAGCAAAATTAGAAGCAAGTCAGATTGACTTAAGTCCAATCAAAGAAGATTCGTTATTAAGACAAAAAGTAGATAAAGAGGATAAATATAATTTATTTGAAACTGCTACATCAAGAGCAAACTTTGTACTATTTCCACCGGCAAGTGGTACCATAAGCCAAAGCTATAACAGTAAAACCAAGCATTTTGCTGTAGATGTTGTTTTAGCTAAAGACACACCAATTAAAGCCACAGCAGACGGAACAGTAATTTTTGCAGAATGGACAGCACAAACAGGTTTTGTAATTATTCTAGAGCATAGTAATGGACTAATATCTGTTTACAAGCATAATGCTTCTTTAACTAAAGCACAAGGTGATTTAGTTAAAGCAGGAGAGGTAATTGCAACGTCTGGTAATACAGGAGAATTAACTACAGGACCTCATTTACATTTTGAATTATGGAGTGATGGTTATTCTGTAAACCCAACTAATTTTATAGATTTTAAATAATGCTATCAATAAAAGCAGCTTTAGCAAAACCCTTTGCAAAACGCATATATAAAAAAGTTCAAAAATGGGCCAACAACCCTATTGAAACTCAAGATAAAGTCTTTAAAGAATTAATAAGCGAAGCAACTCAGACCGCTTTTGGTAAAGATCACGATTTTGTAAGTATCAAGACCTACCAAGACTTTGTTAACCGAGTTCCGATAAGAGATTATGAAGCATTAAAACCTTACGTAGATCGTGTAGTTGCAGGAGAAGAAGATGTGCTTTGGAAAGGAAAACCTATTTATTTTGCTAAAACCTCAGGAACAACCTCAGGAGCAAAATACATACCATTAACCAAGCAAAGTATGCCTAATCATGTAAATGCAGCGAGAAATGCAATACTATTATATATACATGAAACTGGTAACGCTAAGTTTGTAGATGGTAAAATGATTTTTTTACAAGGAAGCCCAATACTTACAGAGCAAAACGGAATTCAGTTAGGTCGTTTGTCAGGTATTGTTGCACATTATGTTCCAAAATATTTACAAAAAAATAGAATGCCTTCTTGGGAAACTAATTGTATTGACGATTGGGAAACTAAAGTAGATGCAATTGTAGAAGAGACAGTCAATTTAGATATGTCTATTATCTCAGGAATTCCATCTTGGGTACAAATGTATTTTGAAAAACTACAGCTTAAAACAGGTAAAAAGGTTGGTGATATATTTAAAAATTTCAATCTATTTATTTTCGGAGGTGTTAATTACGAACCTTACAGAGCTAAATTTGAAAATCTAATAGGTCGTAAAGTTGATAGTATAGAATTATATCCAGCAAGCGAAGGTTTTTTTGCATATCAAGATAAACAAAACCAAAAAGGGATGTTACTTCAATTGGATTCTGGTATGTTTTATGAGTTTGTAAAAGCGGACGAGTTTTTTGATGATAATCCAAAACGTATCACCATTAAAGATGTTGAGGTTGGCGTAAATTATGTTATGTTAATTTCAACAAATGCTGGACTTTGGGCTTATAATATTGGTGACACAGTTATGTTTACAGACACAAAACCTTACAGAGTTATTGTATCTGGACGTATAAAACATTTTATTTCTGCTTTTGGCGAACACGTTATTGGTAAAGAAGTAGAACAAGCTATAAAAGAAGCAACAGCAAACACAAATATTAGAATTAACGAGTTTACAGTTGCACCTCAAATTAACCCAAAATCAGGTTTACCGTATCATGAATGGTTTATAGAATTTGAAAATCAACCTGAAGATCTTTCCGCTTTAGCGAAAAAAATAGACCAGTCTTTACAACAACAAAACAGTTACTATTTTGATTTAATAGCAGGCAAAGTTCTGCAACCTTTACAGATTAGTAAAGTCGAAAAAAATGGATTTCAAAACTATATGAAGTCAATAGGAAAATTAGGAGGACAAAATAAAATACCACGTCTTGCCAATGATCGTAAAATTGCAGACGCTTTAAAAGGGTATTTATTACCTAAATAATATTATCTTTGAACGTTAAATATTCCATATGAGTAGCATGATAAAGAAACATGAAAGAACGAGAGCTCAAGAAAGCTCAAATGCAATAGAGCGCATGTATATAACTATGCGTCACTTGTTTAATAGAGGTTTTTATAAGCCAATGGGTGTGTCTGGAGAGACCTTAAGAGAAGCATTATTAGTGCTTAGACCAGAAATTTATGGATCTATTGCTGACGAAAAAGCAGAACTTGAAGGCTTACTTTACGTCGTAGACAGGTTACCTCATGGTATTGAAGAATGCCGATTTATAAATTTAACCAGTGATGAAGGTTATAAAGACTCTCATTTTGAATCAATAATTCCGCCTAAACGTAGAAGAAATTGTTACAGAATTGACGATGAGCAAATGAATATTGAGATTACAAGAGGACGATCTGAAATCTACGATATTTTAACCCATTTAACCTTTTTATTTGTCGAGTCTCATAAAATAAGCAAACGCGTTATTATTGATGATAACGGTTCTACAACACGTGATTGGCAAAAATTAGAAGCTGCAGTACTTAACAAGAAAAAGTTAACCCAAAAAGAACGCGAAATAGCAATCACACATACTGCTAATATTTTAGGTCGTACGTTTAAAGAGTTATCAAGTGTATACAATGTATTTGCTCTTCCAAATAAACCAGAACGTTTATTACAAATTGTATATTGGTTAGGTAAATTAGCTATTGAAGAAGTGGTTAGTAATAATAAACGTACTGTAACGTTTAGCCCTGTTTTAAGAGAGCGTTTAGGACACCATATTCATGGCGAAATTTGGGCAAATACTATAAAAGAAACACTTAAAAAAGAAGGACTTTTAGAAAGACCAATCCATATTATTAGTGCAAATTTACATAGTGTAATGAATACGCTTTACGCACCAATAGCCTTAAAAGCAGAAACCTCTAAATCAGAAATTTTTAAGGTTTATGAAGCATTAAGTCAAAGTGATAATAAAGCCTTACGAAATAAAGTGATCCAAAAAGCTGAAAAGCAAGGGATGATTTATATTAAAGATACATCAGGAACAAATATTGATGTTCAGATTTTTGATACTTCAAAAATAGACTTATCTAAAACAGATTTAAATCTACCTAAGCAAGATAATAAATCAGAAGCACCTGTGCTTTTTGTGATGGATTATGCTTTTGGTGAACAAGCTTATGAGACTATTGACGAGTTTTTAAAGCCTTTTACTGATGAAGATGAAAAAACGCATTTAAATATCGAGTCTATTTCTATAATGGGAAAAGCAGGTATTTTAGAAGGCGGAAAAGGAGATATTATGATTCCTTCTGCTCATATTTTTGAAGGTACAGCAGATAATTATCCATTTAAAAACGAACTTTGTAAATCTGATTTAGAAGGTCAAGGTGTTGAGGTTTTTGAAGGGTCAATGATAACTGTATTAGGAACATCTTTACAAAATAAGGATATTTTAAAATTCTTTTATAATTCAACATGGAATGTCATTGGACTAGAAATGGAAGGAGCACATTATCAAAAAGCCATACAAGCAGCATCAAAAGTTAGAGCTAGTATAAGTCCTGATGTTAAAGTAAGGTATGCTTATTACGCTAGTGATAACCCATTAGAAACTGGAGGTACTCTAGCATCTGGAGGATTAGGAACCTCTGGTGTCAAACCAACCTATCTAATTACAAGAAAAATCTTACAACAAATATTTAATTAATAATTATAAACAAAATGAGTCAAGAATCACCTAACAAGAACGATAATAATAAATCAGAAGAAGTAGATTTATTAGTCTTTTTTAACTTAATAGGGAGTGCTTTTGGTAAAGTTTATTCTTTCTTTGAGAAGATTGTAATGACTATTTATAAATTGATTATAGCTATTCTAAAACACTTATTTGCTTCTGCTAAATGGTACGCTTTAGGATTAATTCTAAGTTTTTCTTTAGGTTGTTTAATAGATAGTTATAAAGAAAATTATTATGGAGCTAATATGTTTATCGAAACAAACTTTAATTCAACTAGACAAGTTTATGAAAATATACGAAATCTTAAACAGTTAGCATCAATAGACCATGATAGTAAGGAAATAGCAAGACAATTAAAAATAACAGAAGAACAAGCTAGTCACATAAAAAACTTTTACATAGTTCCTGATATTGACAAAAATACGCAAATGGAAATGTATATTGAATATAGGTCAACATTAGATTCCGTTTCAAAATTAAAGTCAACTTTTAAAGATTATTTAAAGGGTTTAAACAATTATAGTTTTACAGCTCATAAATTAGCTGTTTTATCAACAGATAAAAATATTTATAAAAATTTAAAAAATAATTT
Organism: Olleya sp. ITB9; assembly: GCF_001315805.1. Lineage (NCBI taxonomy): Bacteria > Pseudomonadati > Bacteroidota > Flavobacteriia > Flavobacteriales > Flavobacteriaceae > Olleya > Olleya sp. ITB9. The sequence goes on along the minus strand of NZ_BCBW01000038.1, from coordinate 109,396 downwards.
TATTGCCTTTTTAAGAAAAAACCCATATTTAGATTCTCTAAAAAATATAAATATTATAAATATCAAGGCTAAAATCACTGATTTAAAAAGTCAAATAAACAAACTTGACTCTTTAAATAATAGTTATTTATCAATTAGAATTAAAGAGTCTGACAAATCTGTGAATTCTAAAGGAAGTAATGGTACAAATTTTTATATGGGTAATTCCCAACCAAACGAATTATTAGTTGATGAATCTAAGATTACATCCCTTTTATTTTCTTTAAAACAAGAAAAAACAGAATTAGAAAACGAACTTAACCTAAATCAAAATATTATAGATGTTGTATCTGATTTTCCACCATCTGGTTACGATGTTTCAAAATGGACTGATTATAAAAAATATACATTACCCATTTTAACACTTATTTTTATTTTTATTGTAATTATGTTACTTAATTTAAATCGTTTTTTAAAACAACATAACGAGTAATTTAAGTTTTATGTGTAAATCAACAATATTAGTAACTGGAGGAGCTGGTTTTATAGGGTCTAATTATATTAATTATTTTCTAGATCGTTATCCTCAAAAAAATATTGTGAACATTGATAATTTGACTTATGCAGGAGATTTATCTAATTTAAGGTCTATTGAAAATCACAAAAATTATACCTTTATTAAAGGGGATATTTGTAATAAGGAGTTAATTGAAAAATTATTTTTAAAATATCAATTTGAAGGAGTGATTCATTTTGCTGCAGAGTCTCATGTTGATAATTCAATTACTAATCCTAGTGCTTTTATAGATACAAATATAACAGGAACATTCAATTTGATTGATGTTGCCAAAGTACATTGGATGACATCTCCCTTCAAGTTTAGAGAAGGTAAGGAGAATAATCGTTTTCACCATATATCTACAGATGAAGTCTATGGTAGTTTAGGAGAAATCGGTTTATTTACAGAAGAGACACCTTACGCTCCAAATAGTCCTTATAGTGCTTCAAAAGCATCATCAGATCTAATTGTACGAAGCTATTTTCATACTTATGGAATGAATGTAGTGACTACAAATTGCTCTAATAATTATGGACCAAAACAACATGATGAAAAGTTAATACCTACTATTATAAAAAAAGCTATTTCAGGTGAAAATATTCCAATTTATGGTGATGGTAAAAATATCAGAGATTGGTTATATGTAGTTGATCACTGTAAAGGGATTGATTTAGTTTATAAAACAGGAAAAGCAGGGGAAACTTATAACATTGGAGGAAGAAATGAGCGTAATAATTTAACAATTGTTGACAGTATATGTTCAATTTTAGATAAAATTAGACCATCTAGTAAATCCTATAAAGAACAAATAACATTTGTTAAAGATAGACCTGGACACGATTTTAGATACGCAATAGATGCATCTAAAATAGAAAAAGAATTAGGTTGGAAAGCTGATGAGAATTTTGAATCTGGAATTAAGAAAACAATAGATTGGTATTTAGCGAAGTATATTAATTAAAAGAGTTAAAAATGAAAGGAATAATACTTGCAGGTGGTTCAGGCACTAGACTTCACCCATTAACTAAAGTATTAAGTAAACAGTTGATGCCTATTTACGATAAGCCGATGATATATTATCCTTTAGCGACTTTAATTAACGCTGGTATCAGAGAGATTTTAATTATTTCAACTCCAGATCATTTACCCTTATTTCAACAATTATTAGGGAATGGCTCGCATTTAGGTTGTGAGTTTCAATATGAAGTTCAAGCTGCTCCTAACGGATTAGCGGAAGCTTTTATTATAGGGAAAGAGTTTATTGGTAAAGACAAAGTAGCATTAATTTTAGGTGATAATATATTTTATGGAACAGGGTTATCCGATTTGTTAAAATCAAATAATGATCTCGATGGAGGTATAGTTTACGCTTATCATGTTACAGACCCTGAGCGTTATGGTGTTGTAAATTTTGATCAAAATGGTAAAGCATTATCTATTGAAGAGAAACCTCAAAAACCAAAATCTAATTACGCAGTTCCTGGAATATATTTTTATGATAATAGTGTTATACAGATAGCTGAAAATATAAAACCAAGTTATAGAGGAGAATTGGAAATTACAGATGTAAATAAAGTGTATTTAGAAAAAGGTAAACTACAAGTATCAATCTTGGATAAAGGTACCGCTTGGTTGGATACAGGTACATTTAATTCTTTGATGCAAGCGTCACAATTTGTTCAAGTTATAGAAGAACGTCAAGGTCTAAAAATAGGAGCTATTGAAGAAGCGGCATATAGAAGCGGATTTATATCAAAGCAACAATTAATAGATTTAGCAACACCATTACTTAAAAGTGGTTATGGAGAGCATTTAATTAGTTTAGTAAATCAATAATTCATGAATATAGTCCAAACAAAACTTAAAGACTGCTATATTTTTGAGCCAACTGTATTTGGTGATAATCGTGGTTATTTTTTTGAAAGTTATAATAAAGTAAAATTTGAGTCTTTAATAGGTAAATCCGTTAACTTTATTCAAGACAATGAGGCGTTTTCTAATAAAGGTGCTTTAAGAGGACTTCATTTTCAAAAAGGAGAATTTGCTCAAGCAAAATTAGTAAGAGTGACTCATGGTCTTGTATTGGATGTAGCAGTAGATTTGCGAAAAGATTCTGAAACCTTTTTACAACACATCGCTGTAGAGTTGTCTTCGGACAATAAAAAACAATTGTTTGTGCCTCGAGGATTTGCTCATGGTTATGTCGTTTTAAGCGATACAGCAATGTTTAATTATAAATGTGACAATGTTTATAATAAAGCATCAGAAGGTGGTGTAATCTATAGTGATCAAGACTTAAAAATAGACTGGAAACTTAATCCTGAGCTATTTATTGTTTCAGAGAAAGATAAAATCCTTCCAACAATAAAAGAATTATATTAATGAAAAAAATCCTTGTAACAGGTTCAAAAGGACAACTAGGATTATGTTTAAAAACAAAATCTAAAGAGCTAAATACTTTAGATTTTGTTTTTTTAGATAGTAAAGAATTGGATATTACTAATGTTAATCAAATAAACCAAGTTTTTAAAAACAATAACTTTGATTATTGCATTAATTGTGCTGCATATACTGCAGTTGATAAAGCAGAAGATGATAATGACAAAGCATATAATATAAACGTCTTTGGAGCCAGAAATTTAGCTCAAGCCTCTAAAAAATTTAAGGTCATATTAATTCATATATCAACAGATTTTGTTTTTAATGGTAAGGCTAAAAAACCTTATAAAGAAACAGATTTAACAAGCCCTTTAGGTGTATATGGAGCTACGAAGTTAAAAGGTGAAAAAGAAATTCAATCAATTTTAAATGAGTACTATATAGTTAGAACCTCTTGGCTCTACTCAGAATTTAAAAATAATTTTGTAAAAACAATGCTTAATTTAGCAACTAGAAAGACTGAGTTAAGTATAATTAATGACCAAATAGGAACACCTACTAACGCTAATGATTTATCAGACGTAATAGCAAAAATAATTAGGAGTGATAAAAACAAATTCGGCTTGTATCATTACAGTAACTTAGGAGAAACAACATGGTATGAATTTGCACAAAAAATTTTTGATTTAACAAATACTAAAATCAAATTAACACCTATAACTACAGCTCAATATGTAACCAAAGCATTAAGACCCAAATATAGCGTCATGGATAAATCAAAAATAATAGACACCTTTGATTTAGAGATTTTAAATTGGTCTAAAAGTTTAGAAAAAAACATCACTAAAATGTAATTATATTAAAACATTTATTTAAAATTAATTCATAACTAAATATTTAAAACAAATAAGTACGTTCTGTATTTTAAGAAGAATTCCTACCGTACATGACATAAACACTAGTACTAATTTAATTTAAGAGTAAACAAGAAAGACTAATAATTGGTTTTCACTTTAAAAACAATATCTTTGACCCATATTATGGTAATTTCATAACCAATTAGTTAAAAAATAGAAATATAATGCAACAAAAAAAAGCACTAATAACAGGTATAACTGGTCAAGATGGATCTTTCTTAGCTGAGTTATTAATTGAAAAAGGATATGAAGTACATGGTGTAATCAGAAGAAGTTCTTCTTTTAATACGGAAAGGATAGAACACTTGTATATTGATGAGTTAATTAGAGACCTGCACTCTAACAGAAAAATAACACTTCATTATGGTGACATGACGGATACTTCAAACTTAATAAGATTAGTTAAGCAAATTGAACCAGATGAAATCTATAATTTAGCAGCACAATCGCATGTTAAAGTCTCTTTTGATTTGCCAGAATATACTGCTAAAACAGATGCTTTAGGCACGTTAAGCTTATTAGAGGCTGTTAGGATATGTGAGTTAGAAAAGAAAACTAGAATATATCAAGCATCTACTTCAGAGCTTTATGGAAAAGTACAAGAAATCCCTCAGAAGGAAACGACTCCTTTCTATCCAAGATCTCCCTATGGAGTTGCAAAAATGTACGCATATTGGATTACAAAAAATTATAGAGAATCTTACGGTATGTATGCTGTTAACGGTATCTTGTTTAATCATGAGTCTGAAAGACGTGGGGAAACATTTGTAACTAGAAAAATCACCCTTGCAGCCTCTAGGATTGCGGAAGGAACTCAAGATAAATTATATTTAGGAAATTTAGATTCGTTAAGAGATTGGGGATATGCTAAAGACTATGTTGAGTGTATGTGGCTAATGTTACAACACCCAGAGCCAGAAGATTTTGTAATAGCAACAGGAAAGCAATATTCAATTAGACACTTTAGTGAATTATCATTTAAAGAAGTAGGAATTGATATTATATGGGAAGGTAAAGGTGTAGAAGAAATCGGTAAATGTAAAAAAACAGGCAAAGTATTAATAGAAGTAGATCCAAAATACTTTAGGCCTGCAGAAGTTGAAACTTTACTTGGTGATCCATCAAAAGCAAACAAATTATTAGGATGGAACTCTAGTAAAACCCCAATTGAAGAGTTAGTTAAAATTATGATCAAACATGACCTTCAATTAGCAAAAAAAGAACACACTATAAAAAAATCATTTGATTAAAAATATTTTATAATGAGATATACCTTATCTGATAATACTTGGGATAATAAAGAGTTTGAAGCTTTAAATGAAGTTATAGCATCTGGATTCTTCTCAATGGGAGAAAAAGTAAAAGCTTTTGAACTGGACTTTGCTAAAAAATTCAATTCAAAATATGCAGTGATGTCTAACTCTGGATCATCAGCTAATTTATTAGCAATAGCAGCTTTAGTTTATTCAAAAAAACTTAACGCTGGTGATGAGGTTTTAGTACCTGCTGTATCTTGGAGTACAACCTACTTTCCCTTATCTCAACATAATTTAAAATTAAAGTTTATTGACATAGATGCAAAAACTTTAAATATAGACGTTACTCAAGTAGAAGCAGCAATTACCCCTAATACTAAAGCTATCTTTGCAGTAAATTTACTTGGTAATCCAAATGATTTTGACACATTAAATAATATATGTAAAAAACATAATTTAATCCTTTTAGAGGATAATTGTGAATCAATGGGAGCTTTTTATAAAGGTAAAGCTGCCGGAACAATTGGAGAAATGGGGACATACTCTACTTTTTACTCTCATCATCTTTGCACAATGGAGGGAGGGATGACAGTTACAGATAACGAAGAGCTTTATCATTACATGTTATCTATTAGAGCGCATGGTTGGACAAGAAACCTACCAAAAGACAGTAAAATATATAAGAAAAAAGAAGATGCTTTTTACGAAAGCTTCAATTTTATAATGCCAGGATATAACCTAAGACCAATCGAAATGGAAGGGGCTTTAGGGGTTGAGCAATTAAAGAAATTAGATGGTATTATTGACCAAAGACGTGAAAATGCTAAATATTTTAAATCTCAAATTAATGGCTTAGAAGGATATAGATTTCAACAAGAAACAGAGGACAGTTCTTGGTTTGGGTTTGCAATAATTTTAGAAGGAAAAAACAAAGGTAAGAGAAGCCAATTAGTGAAACTTTTAGATCAAAATAATATTGATGCAAGACCAGTCGTTGCAGGTAATTTTGTGAGAAATAAAGCAGTTGAGTATTTAGATTATAGTGTGCATAATTCATTGGAAAATGCTGACTACATTCATGACGAAGCTTTTTTTGTAGGTAATCATTCTAAAGACAATAAAGAGCATGTAGACCGTTTAATAAGTTGTCTTAAATCTTTTTCAAATGCATAAAGATGCTAAAATATATGTAGCTGGACATAATGGTATGTTGGGCTCTGCTATTGTAAGAGCACTAAAAAAAGAAGGTTATCACAACATTGTTTTTAGAAGATCTTTTGAATTAGATTTAAAAAAACAAGAAGCAGTTAATAGTTTTTTTAAAACCGAAAAGCCAGAATATGTATTTTTAGTTGCTGCAAAAGTTGGTGGAATTGGTGCCAATATTGAAAGGCCAGCTGAGTTTTTATATGATAATTTAATGATTAATTCCAATATCATCGAAGCTGCATACCAAAATAAAGTGTCTAAATTACTATTTTTAGGTAGTTCTTGTATATACCCAAGATTATCTCAACAACCTATGAAAGAAGAGTACCTTTTAGATGGTAAATTAGAGCCAACTAACGAAGGGTATGCCTTAGGCAAAATTGCAGGAATTAAACTTTGCGAGTATTATAATAAGCAATATGGGACAAACTTTATATCAGCAATGCCACCTAATTTGTATGGTGAAAATGATAATTTTGATCCAGCACATTCTCATGTTATAGGAGCTCTTTTAAGAAAATTTCACACTGCCAAAACAAACAACGATTCAGAGGTAGTAATGTGGGGTACGGGAAGTGCTAAAAGAGAGTTTATGTATGTTGATGACGCAGCTAGTGCTTGCTTATTTTTAATGAATAACTACAATGAGAATCAACATATTAATATTGGTTCAGACGAGGATGTTCAAATCTTAGAATTAGCAGAAATAATTAAAGGAATCACAGGATTTGAAGGTCAAATAGTTAAAGATACTACAAAACCAGACGGTATGCCTAGAAAGCTAATGGATAGCTCTAAAATGCATGAGTTAGGTTGGAAACACTCTGTTGAATTAAAAGAGGGGTTAGAAAAAACCTTTAAATTTTTTTTAGAACAAGAAAAACAAAGATAAATTTTACAAAATGAAGTTTTTTAAAATAATAATTTCACTAAGCATCTTATCGTTTTGTTCTTGTAATAATAACAAAACAATAAAAGCAGTTTTTCAACCAGATGAAATTCTGGGTAAGGATGTAGTTATATCCGAGGCATATGAAGAGAGAAACTACTCGCATTTAGAGAGATTACATTTATTATCGTTGACAGTTCAAGATACTATAGACAATGATAGTCGGTTTTTAATTCGTTTTGGGTTTGCTTCAATTCCTCAAACTGCAAAAATAGATTCAGCTTTTATATATTTGAAAGCAATCGAACCTGGACATTTTGGAGAGAAAAATTCGTTTTACATACAACGCTCTAAATCAGTTTGGATTAATAAAGACGTCAATTGGCAGAATCAACCAGAAGGAGACGAAACTGATCAAATTTTAATAGATGCTCCAACAGATAAAATGCAATCCTACAAAATAGACGTTACTAATTACGTTGAAAATGTAATTAATAAAACCTATCCTAATTATGGATATATATTTAGGCTAGAGAGTGAAGAAAAGCCTTATAAAGGTATTCGATTTTGCTCCAGTAATCATTTAAATGAAGATAGTAGGCCTAAATTAGAGGTTTTTTATAGAGAATAAAATAGTGTCATAAATGAATTCAGTTTTATTTCAAATTAATAATAATAAGCAGAAAATTTCTTTTCTGCTTATTTGTTTATTAATGTTTTTCCCGATGTTTGAGGTTAAAACAAACTCTAAAATTATACTGTTTTTTTTTATTTTTAGTGTCGTATTAAATTTTAAAAAAGGAATTAACTCTATTAAGAATACCCCTTTAAAAGGCTTGGTAATAAATAGTTTGTTTTTTTTACTATTAATAGTTTCTATAATTTATACTTCGGACAAAAACACAGGGCTTAAAGTTATTACCAGACAATTATCGTTTATTTTATTTCCAATAATTGTTTTTTATTTCATTAATCTTACAAAAAAACAACTAATTATTTTAGCTAAATTATTTGTCTTAGCTAACGTATTATCTGTTCTTTATTTGTGTTTTAAGCTTTCTGAAAACGTCTCTATTTTAGAAGTCGCTACTAATAATTTTGATTTTAGATCAATAATTAATACAGGCACTTATAAGGATTGGCATCCAACGTATATTAGCGCGTTTATATTGACTAGTATAATATTATTGATTGAGTCTTGTTATTCTGTAAGTAAAAAGGCTTACAAAGCATTAGTTATAGTAATTGTAATAGCACTTAGTTTGTTTTTATTTATGCTTAATTCTAGAGCAGTAGTATATTCTTATATTATCATTATACCTGTATATATATTTATAAAAACCAAAACTCTAAAAGGTAGAGTTATATTTCTTTTATTATGTATTCCGTTTTTAGTTGGATTTTATTATTTATTGATGAATAATTTTTCTTTAAATTATAGGTTAGTACTGCAACTAGAGAAAGTCTATACTTGGTTGACAGACGCTACAGTGTCTACAAGTGGTATAGATGGTAGGTATTTTATAAACCAATGTAATACCAATTTGTTTTTAAATAATCCATTTTTAGGCTATGGAATTGGAGATGTAAGTTATAACTTAAGTAATTGTTATTTGGATATGGAGTTTATGGGGTTATATTATAATAATTTAAACACACATAATAACTATTTTTATCTATTACTATCGGGCGGTTTAGTAACTCTTTTTGCATTTTTAGTTTTAATAATTAACAATATGATTTTGTCCATAAAAACTAAAAATTATGCTTATTTCTTTGTTTTAACCCTATTAATGGTGGTGTTTTTAACAGAGACATTTTTTGAAAGATTAAACGGGATTATATTTTTTTCAGCCTTTAATTCATTGTATTATTATTACGTTTCAAATTTTCAAAAATTAAATAATGAGTATTAAAAATAATCTATATAATATATTTGGGGGAGCAGGTAGAGCTATTCTGTTTCTTTTAACCATCCCATTGATGGTTAATTATATGGGTGTGGAAAAATTTGGTGTTTGGGCTCTAATTACTTCTATTGGTAACATAGCCTTAATGCTTGATGTCGGTATTGCTTCTACAACAATGCACTTTGTTTCAGAAATTAATGCTCTGGAAACTAAGGAGGAGGTAGAGCATAAAACTAAAACAGTGATACCCATTTTACTTATAATTAATGTTTTGCTTAGTGCAATTGTAGCGATATCTTTTTTGTTTTTTACTACAGAAATAGCACATGTTTTTTTAAATAATAGTATAGTCAGTGATGATATTATTATTGCCTTAAGATGGATTGGTTTATACTCTTCAATAATGTTAATTCAACATTTGTTTTCAGGTATTATGCAAGCTTACAATCAATTTTTGACAGTTAACATTATTAAATTTATTAATATTTTTGTTATAAATATTGGGTTATTGGTTTTTAGTTTTTTAGAAGAAGACTTTGTAACACTTACATTTTACATGTTTTCAATTAGTATTTTAACCTTATTGACTTACATTTATTTAGCCTCAAAAAAGTTAAATATTTTTAAAATAAAACCCAAATTTGATTATCAAACTACAAAAAACATTATAAGTTATTCTGGAACAACTTGGGTAGGTTATTTCGGAAGTGTTATTTTTACCCAATTTGATAAAATAATCATAGGTAAAATAACAACACCAGAAATACTAGGTATTTATGCAGCAATAATTTCTATCACTAGTTATATTAGTTCAATTGCAACTGTTGGGTTACAACCAATAATTCCGAGGCTTACAGAGCTTTGGACCAAAGTTAAAACAAAAAAGGAAGAATTTGTAAATGAGTATAAACACGCTATCCAATTTAATACTTTCTTGATATTCTTTGCATCCCTTTTAATGCTAATCATTTATAAGGTGTTATTAGAAAATATTATGAATATTAATTTAGATATCTATCCAGATTCTATTTTAGCTTTCAAATTAGCTATTTTTATATATGCATTTAATTCTTTAAGTATTCCAGGGTTTTACACACTTATGGCAATTAAAAAGACAAAGTATATTGGGATTTGGCAGTTGACAGGTTCTTTTCTAGCATTATTTAGTATTTATTTATTTGGTCAATCTTATGGTTTATACGGTGTAATTATTGGTAATATTGGATTAATTATAACTTTAATGTTTAATATTATTACAGCTAAGATTATTGTAAAAAAACCGTTTGAATGGTTTAAATATATCTTTAAACCAATACTAATTTTTAGTATTACAATTAGTTTAATTTTAATGGTTAATAATGTTTATCTAAACTCTTTATTTGCCTTAATTGCAATTGTTTTATTAGTGATTTGGTATTTTAATCAACAACCAGAATTATTAATTATTATTTCTAACGTTATAAAGAAGAGGAAAAATGAAGTTCTTTAAATTTCTTAGCGAAAACCTTTTTAGGAAGTCTTTTGTTATAATCTTCATTTTGACATTCTTCTTGTATTCATTTTCATTTAGATTTAGTTTTTTACTTTATATTGTACCTTTAGCTTTTTTTATTGCCTATCTTTTTTTTAATAGAAATTTTAAAATAAAACTTAAAGCTTTAATCTTTTACTTTTTATTAATATCATTTGCACTTTTATTATTTGCTGGAGGTCTAATTGATTTTGATTTTTTAGTTAGAGTTAAATCAGCTATGTATCTTGCTTTATTTTTTATACCAATGAGTTATATTTTTTATTGTGAAGTAGATAAACATGATTTACAAACCACATATAAAAATTTATTATTGTCCTACTTTATACTTGGGCTTTTTATATTTTTTCTACATTCTAATGGTTTAATAAATAGTAATAGATATCAGCATGTAGGTAATATCTTGGCGGGTTTAACAATTTTACTTTTTGGTCTTAAATCTAAATGGTATAAATGGATTTTTATTTCTATAATTTTCTTTTTATTGCTTTTATCAGGCTCTAGACAAGCACTTGTAGGGCTAGTATTTACTTTAATGGTGTACTTGTTAGTATCTAACTTTAAAAGCGTTATGTACGCTACTATAGTAGGTTTAATTATATTTTTAAATTGGGATTATATTTTTAAAAAAATTGAATTGTTTGCTCATGAAAAAAATATAGCAACACTAATACGTATGACTTATGCAATTAAATCTAATGGAGGTGCGAGTGTACAAGTAAGATTTGACATTTATAAAAATTTGATTCAAGAAATTAATTTTTTACCCAACCTTTCTTTTTCTCCAAATAAAGATTCATTGTTACCACATAATTTTTTTCTTGAATATTTCGTAACCTCAGGTTATCTTCTTGGAAGTCTATTTTTTATATTTATTATATATCTTTTTATACAGACTATTTACAATCATAAAAACAATGTTTTAGTATATTTTTCAATATTCTATTTTGTTCCCTTTAATGTGTCTTCAGGTTTGACATCCGCAAAATATTTTTTATATTATTGTTTGTTAGTCATTATTATTCAATCAAAAAAAGTAAAACATGAAAGTCTTATTAGTAAGCGGTAGTGTAAGTAACTCAGGTCATGGGACAGTGTATTTAAACAATATACATAAAAACTTAAAGGATATTGATACAGATATTTTTGTACCCAAAGATGCTATTTTAGGAGACACGGATATTGATGTAAACAGCATACATAAAAGTGATTTAACCTTCTCTAAATTATCAAGGCAAAACTATGCTAAGTATGGTAAATTGGGTATAGTTAAAAGGGGTTTCGACAGGGTTTTTAATGGTATTAAATTTCACAAAGATTTACTAAAACATTTAAAAATTAAAAACTATGATGTTGTCCATATTCTTGATTCAGAATATATATCGTATTGGTATTTAGCTAAAAAACTAAAAAAAAAGCATGTAAGATTAGTTTACACATTACATGCTTCAGATTTTAATTTGCAATCTTTTACAATTGGATCGGTTTACAAGTATCTAATTAAAACTATGCTAAACAAAAGTTTTAGTAAAACAGCCCATGTTGTATGTCATGGAGAGTGGATTAAGGATAGATTAGTTTTGGCATTTCCAAAATTAAAAAACAAAATTTCTGGTATTGATTACCCAAGTAATGCGTATACAGAAATTGATAAAGACAACCTTAAAGCAGAACTTGGAGTACCTTTAGATAAAACTATTATATCATTTTTAGGAATGATAAGACGTGACAAAAAAATAGAGGTTGCAATTCAAACTATTAAACAATTACCAGATAATTTTCATTTTGTTATAGCAGGAAGTTTATCTGATTATAAGTTAGAAGAGATTGAAAGCCTAATAAAAGAGGCTAAAATAGAAAGCAGAGTAACCAGAACATTTAAATATTTGAGTTTAAAAGAATATGAAGATAATTTTAAGGCTTCAGATATTTTTTTATCAACACATAGTGATAGTTTCCCTTCTGCTAGCGGACCTGTAAGTGATGCCAGATCCTACGGTGTACCTGTAGTAGTACCTCCCAAAGGACAACTAGAAATGTATGTAAATATTAATAAAGTAGGTCAGGTAGCAAAAAAGCATAATGCTAAGGACTTTGCTGACGCCTGTTTACTTGTTAATAATGAAATTAACCACTATAAGAATAATGTTATTAAAGTTTCTCAAAATCTGTCATGGGAAAGTTTCGGAAATAAACATGTAAGTATCTATAATGGGTAAAATAACGGACAAAATTTATAATAAAAACTTTCTATTAAAAAATAGTTTGCTGTTTTTTTTGACATACGATTTTATTATAAAATTATTTGTATCTTATGATATAGCCAATCTTACATATTATAGATATGGTATTGTTTTTAAAATATTAATTATAATTAGTGCTTACATCTCTTACCATCAATATAAAGTTGATTACAAGTTTTTAACTCCAATAATTTTACTATCTATTTCGTTTTTAGTTAGTCAATTATCCTTCTCTTCTACATTAAATCAAGCAAATATTTTATTTAATGGACACTATTTTTTAAATAGTGTATTTGCATTATTATTTGTTTATATGTTTAATAAAACGATAATTTTAAGGGTTTTAAATTACCAAATAAAATTTTTCATTTGGTTTATGGCATTAAATTCTGTGGCAATATTGATAGGCTATTTTTTTAGCTTAAATATTTTTAAATCTTATTTTTTTGGAGGAACTAGGTTTGGGTTTCAAGGGTTGTTATTATATCATAGTGAAGCTGGTTATATTTATTTTATAGCTATATGTATGGCTTATTATTTATACCTTAAAAATAGTAACGCGTTTTTAGGAGGAGTGTTACTTTTACTTTTTGTTACTTCATTTATAATTGGGACAAAAAAAGCATCATTTCTATCTTTAATATTTTTTCTATATTTTTTTATTGACAATATCAAGTTGCTAAAAAAAAGAGGAACTTATTATTTTTTAGCAAGTATTTTAATTATTACCTTTTTATTTAGACATATAATTGTAGATATTTTTACTAAACAGTTTTCTTTATTTGTAAGATTGTATTCAGAAGAAGGCTTTTTTACATCTTTCACTTCTTATAGGAATGTACTTTTACAAAAGTATTTTATTCCTTATATTAATGATAATTGGGGTGTTTTAAATTATATATTTGGAGGACCAAAATTTGCAAATAGTCGAGTTGAGTTAGAATTATTTGATTTAATACTCTTTTTTGGGCTTGGTGGCATTGTTGCATATGTTTCGTTCTTCAAAAATCTTTGTACAAGTTCTACTAAGTATTCTAATTTCATAATATTTAGTCTTATTTTCGCATCATTATTCTCGGGGAATTTACTTTCAAGTGTTAATACAATGGTAATCATGTTTGTGTCTGTACTATTTATTAACTACGATAGAGAACAAAGTTTACAGAAATGAAAATAGTTTACATACATCAATATTTTAGAAAACCAACAGAGTCTGGAGGTACTAGATCATATTGGATAGCCAAAGAGTTAATTAAGAAAAATCATGATGTTTTAGTTATAAGTACTAAAAACAACATGCATACTTCAAAAAAACACGAAATTGTTGATGGGATTAAAGTATTATACTTAAACGTACCATACTCTAACAACTTATCAATCATAGCTAGAATTAAGTCTTTCTTGTCATTTATGTTTATGTCAAGTTATTACTTATTAAAAGAAAAAAATGTAGATGCTGTTTTTGCAACATCGACACCTTTAACAGTTGGATTTCCTGCATTAATAGGTAAATGGTTTAAAAAGATTCCATATACTTTTGAAGTTAGAGATTTATGGCCTGAAGTGCCAATCCAAATGGGTGCTTTAAAAAACAAACTGTTAATAAAATTAGCTGTAGGGTTTGAAAAAACAATATATAAAAATGCTAGCCATATTATTGCATTATCACCAGGCATGGAAAAAGGCGTGTTAAAGTTTATTAAAGACCGCACAAAAGTTAGCATGATACCAAACATGTCTAAGATTCATGAGTTTTTTCCTAGAACAGTATCAGACCAGCAAAAAACAAACTTAGGTTTAAATCCGCAAAAGTTTAATTGTATTCATTTTGGAGCAATGGGTAGGGCTAACGGTTTAGAACACCTTTTTGAAGCAGCAAAATATGCAAAAGACAACAATATAACGACCATTAATTTTGTGTTTTTAGGTGAAGGTGTTTTATTTGAAACCTTTAAAAAATATGTACAAGACAACGCATTAGATAATGTAAAATTTTTAGGCACAAAAGCATTGATTGAAGTGTCAGAAATTGTAAATGCATGTGACGTGTCACTTGTTAGTTTCGCTAATATTGAAATTTTAAAAACTAATTCACCTAACAAATTATTTGATTCTTTATCTGCAGGTAAACCAATAATAGTTAATTCTGCAGGTTGGACTAAAACCATGGTAGAGGATAATAATTGTGGTTTTTATGCTGACATTACAAGTCCACAGCAATTAGTTGAAAAAATACAGGTTTTACAGAAAGATATAGATTTATATAATACGTTTTCTATTAACTCTAGACAGTTAGCAGAGACTAAATACGATAAGTCTATCCTAGTGCCACAAGTAGTTAAAGTTATTGAAAATACAAAAAAATAGAATGTACAAAAACGTCTTTAAACCATTTTTTGATTTTATAGCAGCATTACTATGCTTATTAGTTTTTAGCCCAATATTTATTATTGTCTACTTGTCATTGGCATATGTAAATAAAGGAAATCCTTTTTTTTTCCAGACTAGACCTGGTAAAAATGGTAAACTTTTTAATATTATTAAGTTTAAAACGATGACAGAGGACAAAGATAAAAACGGAGTGTTATTACCGGATGTTGACCGCTTAACTAATTTAGGTAAATTTGTAAGAAAAACATCCTTGGATGAGTTACCACAGTTAATAAATGTAATAAAAGGAGATATGAGTATTATTGGTCCTAGACCTTTACTACCACATTATTTAGAGTTATATACAGACGAACAAAAAAAAAGACATCTAGTTAGACCAGGGATTACAGGATTGTCTCAAGTTAAAGGTAGAAACTTAATGAAATTTAGTCAGCGTTTTATAAATGATACTTGGTATGTAGAAAATCTTACCTTTGTGTTAGATATAAAAATTGTGTTTTTAACCATTAAAAAAATAATATCATCAGAAGGTATTGTTTCTGGACAAGATGTAACGGATGTCGATGATTTAGGTTTTAATAAATAGTATAAAAATTTATGAGTAAATTAGTAAGAAGAGCAAAAATAAAAGGAACAGGGTCTTATACCCCAGATAAAATTTATACTAACGAATTTTTAGAAACTATTGTAGACACAAAGTCTGATTGGATATATAAAAATTTAGGAATTAAAGAACGTCACATAGCTGCTGATGATGAAGCAACAAGTGATTTAGCAGCAAAAGCAGGTTTAAAAGCTATCGAAGCTGCTGGTTTAACGGTAGACGATATTGAGTTAATTGTTGTCGCTACATCTACTCCTGATAGATTAGCACCATCTACAGCATGTATAGTACAGGACAAAATAAAGGCTTATAACGCAGTTGCTTTTGATATATCCGCAGTATGTTCTGGGTTTTTATATGGTATGTCTGTAGTTAGTCAATTTGTAGCAAGCGGAGTTTATAATAATGTATTAATTATTGGAGCAGATACATTTTCTAAAATCACAGATTGGACAAGAAGAGACTGTGTGTTTTTTGGTGATGGTGCAGGCGCAGCAGTTATATCTAACGCTAATGATTCTGAAGGGTTTTTAGCATTTAAATTAGGATCAGATGGTTCTGGAAAAGACAATTTCACTATTCCAGCTGGAGGTTCTCAAACACCAACTTCTAAAAAAACTCTTGAAGAAGGTCTTCATTATTTTCAGATGAATGGTAAAGCAGTATTTGATACAGCAACAAAGGTGTTACCAATGGTTATAAATGATGTTTTAGCACAATCTAACTTGTCAATTAATGACATTAAATACATGATTCCTCATCAACCAAGTATTGGTATTTTGAAAAAAACAGCAGATATTATTGGTCTCCCTTTTGAAAAAGTAATGACTAACATGGATAAATATGCTAACACGTCAGGTGGTACAATACCAATAGTATTAGACGAAACCATAAGATCTGGTAAAGTAAAAAGTGGAGATTATTTACTTTTTGCAGCAGTAGGAAGTGGTTGGACGTATGGAGCAGCAATAATTAAATGGATATAATATGATTATAATTACAGGAGCATCAAAAGGAATTGGAAAATTTTTATACGAATCTTATAAATCTCAAGGATTTGATGTAATTGGTACATACCATTCATCAAAAGTAGAAGGTTTATATAAATTAGATATATCAAATAAATTAGAAGTTGAGCAATTTGTAGAAAGTATTAAGGATAAATTATCAAATGTAGTTTTAATCTCTTGTTCAGGTACTTCATATAGTTCATTTGCTCATAAATCTGATATAGATTTATGGGAAAGTGTTGTGGATGTTAACCTTAAAGGAACATTTAATATAATTAGAAACTTACTTCCTTACATGAGGCAAGATGGATTTGGTAGAATTATCAATTTTTCTTCTGTTGTAGCACAAATGGGGGTGCATGGTACAAGCGCTTATGCAGCATCTAAGTCAGCTTTATGGGGAATGACTAAAGCAATTGCTATAGAAAATGCAACAAAAAATATTACCATAAATAATATAAATTTAGGTTATTTTGAAATTGGAATGGGGCTAGATATGCCTGCTGATTACAAAAAAATCATAATGGAGAAAATTCCTACTAAATCATTTGGTAACCCAGAAGATATAATTAAAACGATAAATTATATTAAAGATACTTCTTACTTAAATGGAGCTAACATAGATTTAAACGGAGCAATTATATAACTATGGAATCAGAAAGAATTTTATTTAAAGCACTAGAAAAAGAAGACTTACCGCTTAGAGTTGAATGGCTAAATAACAAAATAGTGAGAGATACACTATTTGTTCAATTCCCACTGTCTTTAAAAGAAACAGAAGCCTGGTATGAAAGAGTTGTACAAGACAACTCTAGACGTGACCTAATGTTAGTGGAAAAAGAAACAGGTAAAGCAATAGGGTTTGCTGGTTATGTAAATATTGATTGGTTAAACCGTAAAGCAGAACCTTTTATAGCAATTGGTGATACTGAAGCTTGGGGTAAAAGATACGGTACAGAGGTTGTACATTATTTATTAGATTACGGTTTTAATGAACTAGGATTTAATAGACAATATGGCTTCATATTGGACTTCAATAAAGGTGCAGTAAAAATGGATTTAAGAGCAGGTTTTGAGGAAGAAGGTTTACTAATCGATGACGTCTTTGTTCATGGTAAATTTCATAACAGAATCATGGTTGGTGTTACTAGAGATAAGTTTAATAAAAGATTTGATAAAAAGTAGTACTACTCTAAGTTTTGTTATTAAAAAAGGGGTTTATTATATTAATTAGTTTTAAATGAAAAATAAAGAATTTGGTTCAGATTTCCATCTTTGCACTGAGTCCAAGTGGCAAACCAATAACCAAAATTTTTTCTTAAAAAACACAACCTTATTTTTATCTGGCAGAACAGCGCTTTATGCCTTGCTAAAGCAAGGCATTAAAAAGCATAATTGGAAAATAGTATATTTTCCTAGTTACTATTGTCAAGAGGTCGTAAAGTTTATACAAAATTTAACTATAGACGTTAAGATTTATGATTTTAATCCCTTTTTAGACACACTAGATAAAGACTTTAATATTATTGATAGTCCTACGTCTGTAATTATTAATGTAGATTTTTTTGGATTAAAACATCACCTGTTTCCAGCAATCAAAAAAGCAGTTTTAGTTGATGATTTAACTCATAATTTACAAGCCATAAAGACTAGTACTGCTGACTTTATTTTTGGTTCTCTACGTAAGGAGCTGCCAATACCTTCTGGTGGCTTTTTAGCAAGCTCTGATGGTTTTAAATTACCTAAGGGAAAACAAAGTCGTATAGCAAATAGTATAGCTATCAAAAAATTGACAGCAATGTATTTAAAAAAAAGATATTTAGAAGGTTTATCTAATGATAAAGACACCTACAGAGGGATATTTATTGAAAGTGAAGAAAACTTGGAGGGCAAATTAAAAAGTGCTAAAATACCTAAAACAGCTAAGGTAATTTTACAAAATTTAGATATTACCAAAATACTTAAAGCAAAAAAAGAAAATATTAATCAAGTTTTAAGTAATTTAAATATTAATCAAGACATAGTTTTAAATATCCAAAAAGTTAGACTTGGGGCCGGATTAGTATTACAATTAAAGTCAAAAAATAATAGAGACAATCTTAAATCCTATTTAATAAGTAATAAAATATATCCGGCAGTATTATGGCCTGGCCAACGTACAAAAAGAGATATAGAAATTGAAGATAGAGTCCTTTTTTTACATTTAGATTACAGATATAATACACAGGATATTAATCATATAATAAATAAATTAAATTGTTATTTCAGTAATGAATAGTATTAGAATAATCAAACTAAGCGAAAGCCAAGAATGGTCTAATATAATTACTAATAGTGTAAATTATGATTTTTATCATACCCTTGCCTATAATGTATTAGAGACAGAAGGAGAACCTATATTATTGGTGCAATCTTTAGATGACGCATACATTGCTTTGCCAATTATTATTAGGGATATTCCAGAATCAGATTTTAAAGACTGTACATCGGTGTATGGCTATGCAGGACCAATCTCTAATATCGCTTTTGATCAAGTTAGTAAGGCTCTTCTAGACATGTTTCACAACAATGTATTATCCTTTTTTAAACAAACTAAAATTGTATCCTGTTTTTCTAGATTACATCCAATCTTTGAAAACCATAAAATGCTAGACGGATTTGGTAAAACAATTAGCTTAAACAATACGATAGCAATAGATTTAAATTTACCTATTGATATACAAAGACAGAAATATAGAAAGTCTAATAAATATGAAATAAATAAGCTTAAAAAAAATAATTTCTTGGTCATTGAAGCCACTACTAATGAGGAAATAGATGAATTTATTGAAATCTATAGTGATACCATGAAAAGGGTAAATGCTTCGGATAATTACTTCTTTACCAAAGACTATTTCTATTCATTTTTAAAAAACGATTCCTTTGAAGCTAAATTACTTTTAGCTAAAAAAGACGATATAATTACAGCTGGGGCTATTTTTACAGTAACAAATAAAGTAATGCAATATCATTTGGCTGGAACAAAAGCTGAGTTTTCTAAAGATACACCAATGAAGTTAATTTTAGACGAGGCAAGATTATTGGGAAACACCTTAGATTTAGATTACTTACATCTTGGAGGTGGTGTTGGAGGTAGTGATGCAGACTCACTTTACAAATTTAAAGCAGGTTTTTCAGATTTAAATTTTAATTATAAAATTTGGCAATTTATATCAGACCAAGAAGTCTATGACAATTTAGTTGAAATAAAAAATAAAGATACAAGTGGTGGCTTTTTCCCATTGTATAGAGCATAAAAAATGAAAGCTTTTTTTGACAAATTATTATCTTTAATGTTACTTGTAGTCTTGTTACTACCATTATTTTTTTTAATAATTATAGCAAAAACATATAATGGAGGAACAGGTATTTTTAAACAAAAAAGGTTAGGTCAAAAGGGTGAATTATTTACTATTTATAAACTGCAAACTTTCTGTTTAAAGACTAACAAAATTAATAAAGTGGGTTTTTTTTTAAGAAAATATAAATTAGACGAAATTCCACAGATAATTAATATTCTCTTAGGTGATATGAGTTTTGTTGGACCAAGGCCAGAATTACCAATATATTTGGATAAACTAACAGGTGAGTTCAATAAAATATTAGAATTAAAACCAGGTTTAACCAGTTCAGCAACTTTAAAATATATTAACGAAGAACAAATTTTATTAAAGAGTGATAACCCAAAACATTATAATGATTCTGTTATATATCCCGATAAATTAAGACTTAATTTAGAGTACTATTATACGCAGTCCTTTATTGGTGATATTAAAATCATATTAAAAACAGTTGTTAAAATAATTTTTAGAAAATGAACACAAAAATATGGCTATCCTCTCCGCACATGGGAGGCACGGAGCAGAATTATATAAAAGAAGCGTTTGATACTAATTGGGTAGCACCATTAGGACCCAACGTCAATGGTTTTGAAAAAGACTTAGAAACATATTTAGGAGAAAATAAAAAAGTAGCTTGCTTATCTTCTGGTACAGCAGCAATACATTTAGCTCTAGTACAACTTGGTGTCGTATTAAACGATGAGGTGATTTGTCAAACCTTTACTTTTTGTGGATCATCCAACCCAATAGCTTATCAAGGTGCAATTCCGGTTTTTGTAGATAGTGAACCAGAGACTTGGAATATGTGTCCAAAGCATTTAGAAATAGCTATCAAAGATAGATTAGCTAATGGAGTAAAGCCAAAAGCGATTATTATTGTACATTTATACGGAATGCCATCTAAAATAGATGAACTATTAAAAGTTGCTAATAAATATCAAATACCTGTTGTTGAAGACGCTGCAGAAGCTTTAGGGTCTACATACAAAGGAAGACAATGCGGAACATTTGGTGATTTCTCAATTTTATCCTTTAATGGTAACAAAATTATTACAACCTCTGGAGGAGGAGCAATGGTTTGCAATACAGAAAAAGATAAAAATAAAACTATTTTTTATGCAACCCAAGCAAGAGATAACGCGCCGCATTATGAGCATTCTACAATTGGATACAATTATAGAATGAGTAATATTTCGGCAGGTATTGGACGTGGACAAATGGAAGTCTTAGATAAACACATTGGATTAAGACGCGACATGAATGCGTTTTACACTAATCTTTTTAAAGATATAAAAGGTGTCGAGGTTCAAAAGCAGCCTAATTCAGATTTTTATTCAAATTTTTGGTTAAGCTGTATATTAATCCATAAAGATGCACCATTTACAAAAGCAGAATTTCAAAAAGCTATGGATACAGAAAACATTGAGACAAGACCTTTATGGAAGCCTATGCATATGCAACCAATATTTGAGGACAGTTTATATTTTGGAGATGATTTTAGCAAGACCTTATTTGGTAAAGGATTGTGTTTACCTAGTGGCTCTAATTTAACGCAAATAGATTTAGATAGAATTTCTAGAGCAGTAAATAGTCTATTATAGTAGTTTCATTATATGTCAACTTGATGCTTTAAGTTTAATTTTGATTATATTGTCATTAAAATTTAGGATATTTGTTGTCTATTTTTATTAAAATCATAAATGTTAAAACAATTAAAACAAGCTTTAATTCAAGTATTAAAATCTACTAAGAAAAAAATAGATTTTAAAAACGTAAATTATTTACCTAGATGGGCAATACTTTGTTTTGATAGTATTATTTTAATTATGTCATTGTTTTTTACTAAAATTATAGTTAGTAAAATACAAAAAGCAGCTTTTTTTAGTTTAGGTTTTTCAAATGAAGAGTTAATTATTGTTTTATTAAATATTTTATTTTTCATACTGTTTAGGACTTATGCTGGCTTAATAAGACATTCTACTTTTATCGATGCAGCTAAGTTTTTTTTAGCTACTACAGCTACAATTTTAGCAGCTATCTCCATTTATTATGGTTATTTGTTAATTTTAGGTGATGAATTATTCTCTATTCCTCAATTATTTATTTATTCAATTGTATCATTTTGTGGATTATTTTTATTCAGAATTATGGTTAAGCAAGTATTTGAGGTTTATCAACGTTACAGTGAATCTGAAGCAAACTTAAATGTTTTAATTTATGGGACAGATGAAAATGCTATAGCAATAGCAAGCGCTTTAAGATCTGAAAAGCCTTCTAGGTACAAAGTTCTAGGTTTTATTGATAAAGAAGGTAAAAATAAAAGTAAAGAGATATTAGGTTTACCAATAATATTTTTAAAACGTAAAACAGCTGTTCTATTAAGAATATTTAATGCTCAGGCTTTAATTATTGCTGATGGAACGCTTACTAAAGAAGAAAATATTAAGATTGTAGATAGCTGCCTAGAGCATAATTATAAAGTTTTTAGAGCACCTTTAATATCAGATATTGAAACAACAACCAATCTTTCTAATCAGATACAAAAAATTCAGATTGAAGATATTCTAGAAAGAGATCCTATAAAACTAGATAACAAATTAGTTGCTAAAGAAATTTTTAATAAGTGTATTTTAGTTACTGGAGGTGCAGGATCTATTGGTAGCGAGATTGTAAGACAAGTAGCAAGCTATAAACCTAGTAAGTTATTGATTCTTGACCAGGCAGAATCTCCACTTTATAACATTCAATTAGAAATTAAACAGAATTTTCCAGATTTAAATTATGAAGCCATAATAGCAGATGTTAGAAAAGTTGAAGTATTGGAAGATATATTTAAAAAATATAAACCGCAAGTAGTATATCATGCAGCAGCTTATAAACATGTTCCATTAATGGAAAGGCATCCTTCAGAGGCTATTTTTGCCAATATTTTAGGGTCTAAAAATGTTGCTGATTTATCTTATAAATTTAAGGTTGAAAAATTTGTAATGGTATCAACAGATAAAGCTGTAAATCCAAGTAATGTGATGGGAGCTTCTAAGCGTATTGCTGAAATATATGTACAGGCTTTACAAAATAAGGCTATTTTAGACACAAAAAATAAAACTCAATTTGTTACCACAAGATTTGGAAATGTATTAGGAAGCAATGGATCTGTTGTCCCTCTATTTAAAAGACAAATAGAAGAAGGTGGTCCACTTACAATTACTCATCCAGATATTATTAGGTATTTTATGACAATACCAGAAGCTTGTCAATTAGTATTAGAAGCTGGTGCAATGGGTAATGGAGGAGAAATATTCATATTTGATATGGGTAAAGCTGTTAAAATTATTGACCTTGCTAAAAAAATTATTAGACTCGCTGGATTTACACCCTACAAAGAAATAGATATAAAAGTTGTTGGTTTAAGGCCTGGAGAAAAATTATACGAGGAATTATTAAGTGACAAATCTACAACACTACCAACCTATAATGATAAAATAATGATTGCTAAAGTAGAAAATTGTTCGCATCTCCAAATAAATAAGGATATTCAAGAACTATTACTTTTAGCAAAGGAAGAAGACAAAAATATAATGGTCAAAAAAATGAAAGAAATTGTGCCAGAGTTTTTAAGCATGAATTCAGATTTTGAGGTTTTTGATAAGAAAATAGTATAATTTAAATGAAAATAGCAGTAGTAGGTACAGGTTACGTTGGACTAGTAACAGGTACATGTCTAGCCGAAACAGGTAATGAAGTACTTTGTATCGATATAGATCAAAATAAAGTTAAACAAATGCAAGCAGGTGAGGTTCCTATTTACGAACCTCATTTGGATGTCTTATTTGAAAGAAATATAAAAGCTAACCGATTAAAATTTTCTACAAGCTTAGAAGAAGGTTTAGAACATGGTGATATTATCTTCTTAGCATTACCTACACCAGAAGATGAAGATGGATCAGCTGACCTAAAATATATTTTAGGAGTCGCTGATGATATAGGTAAACTTATTAAAGACTATAAGGTTATAGTCGATAAAAGTACAGTTCCTGTAGGGACTTCAGATAAAGTAAAAGAGGCCATAGCTAAACATGCTAAAGTAGATTTTGATGTTGTCTCAAATCCAGAATTTTTAAGAGAAGGTTTTGCTGTAGATGATTTTTTAAAACCAGAAAGAATAGTTGTAGGTTCCAGTAGTGAACGTGCCACTAAATTGATGGAAAAACTTTATAAGCCTTATGTAAGGTCTGGCAATCCCATAATTATAATGGACGAAAAATCTGCCGAACTTACAAAATATGCATCCAATTCGTTTTTAGCAGCCAAAATCACATTTATGAATGAGATTGCTAACTTTTGTGAAAAAGTTGGAGCAGACGTAGATAAGGTTAGAATAGGTATGGGGACCGATTCAAGGATTGGTAAGCGCTTTTTATTTCCAGGTATAGGTTATGGTGGTTCTTGCTTCCCAAAGGACGTAAAAGCACTTCATAAATCTGGACTAGACAATAATTATAACTTCAAAATTTTAGATGCTGTCATTAATGTTAATGCAAGACAAAAACTAGTGTTGATTCCTAAAATAGAAAATCATTTTAATAATGATCTTAAAGGAAAAAACATTGCAATTTGGGGATTAGCCTTTAAACCAGAAACAGACGATATACGTGAAGCACCTTCGTTATACATGATTGATGCTTTATTAGAGGCAGGTTGTAATATTACAGCTTTTGACCCTGAAGCTATGCCAAATGTAAAACGTAAATTAGGTGATAAAATTAAGTTCGCAAGTAGTATGTATGACGCTTTAAAAAATGCTGATGCATTAGTTATATCTACCGAATGGAGTATTTTTAGAACACCTGATTTTAATAAAATTAAAAATGAAATGGCTAGTCCAACTATTTTTGATGGACGTAACCTATATGACGTTAAAGATGTTATTAACGAAGGATTTAATTACATATCAATAGGAAGGTAAATGAATCAAAAAAGAGTTTTAATTACTGGAGCAGCAGGTTTTTTAGGATCTCATTTATGTGATCGCTTTTTAAACGAAGGTTATTTTGTTATTGGTATGGATAACTTTATAACAGGAGACCAAAAAAACATTGCACATTTATCCTCTAATTCAAACTTTTTATTCATTCAACATGACGTTACAAATTATATAAATATTGAAGGAGACTTAGATTATATCCTTCATTTTGCTTCTCCAGCAAGTCCTATAGATTATTTAAAAATTCCAATTCAGACTTTAAAAGTAGGGAGTTTGGGTACGCATAACTTATTAGGCTTAGCAAAAGCGAAACAAGCAAGGTTGTTAATTGCTTCAACTTCAGAGGTGTATGGAGATCCTTTAGTGCATCCACAAACCGAAGATTATTACGGTAACGTCAATACTATAGGACCAAGAGGTGTGTATGATGAGGCTAAACGCTTTCAAGAATCTATAACCATGGCTTACCATAGATTTCATGGACTTGAAACGCGTATTGTTAGAATTTTTAATACTTATGGACCAAGGATGAGACTTAATGACGGTCGTGTTATTCCAGCCTTTATGGGTCAAGCGTTAAGAGGCGAAGATTTAACAGTTTTTGGAGATGGTATGCAAACAAGGTCATTTTGCTATGTTACCGATCAAGTCGAAGGTATTTACCGTTTATTATTAAGCGATTACTCAAATCCAGTTAATATTGGTAATCCACACGAGATAACAATTAAGGACTTTGCAGAAGAAATTATTAAACTTACAGGTACCACACAAAAAGTAATTTATAAAGATTTACCTGTAGATGATCCAATGCAGAGACAACCAGACATTACACTAGCTAAAAATGTATTAAATTGGGAGCCTAAAGTAAATAGATTGGAAGGTATGAAAAAGACCTTTGATTACTTTAAAAGTTTAACTCAAGCAGAGCTTCACAAAAGCGAACATAAAGACTTTTCAAATTATAATAAATAAATTATGGAGTATAAACGTGGTAGGTACTCTTGGCTTTTAAGGCCAATACTTATTGTCTTTGACTGTTTAACTATCAATGTTTTTGCTTTTTATTTTTTTAATTTTAACAAATCTAATCTTGCATTTTTTTCAGCTTCAGCTTTAAAAAATAAGTATTTACTATTTATTATTTATTCAGTAATATTATGGCTAATTACAACATCATTTCTTAAGTTTTATAAAGTATATAGGTATACATCAATTGTAAATATTATATCATCAATAATCAAGCAGTTTGTCGTTTTTAGTACTACTGTATTTGCCTTTTTTGGTATTTTTAAAAGTGTAGATGTTCCTGTATTTCAAACCTTACAGTTTTTACTATATAGTTTTTTACTAATATCAACTCTTAAATTAGTTAGTTTTTATGCCCTGAAAACTTATAGACTACAGTTAAAAGGTAATGTTAGACGTGTAGTAATTGTGGGTAACGGTCCAGGAGCACAAGAGCTTAGACAACTATTTAGTAATCGTAAAGAATTAGGCTATCAAATAGTTGGTGTGTTTGCCGATAGTGATAATAAAAAGATTAACGGATTTATAGAGGATAGTTTTAATTTTTTAAAACAAAGTTCAGGTATAGATGAGATATACTGCGCAATTGATGAGTTAACTGAAAAGCAGGTTAATGATTATGTTAAATATGCTGAGGTTAACCACTGTAATATAAAGTTTATTCCTAAAACCAATAAGTTGTTGACCAAACGACTTAAAACAGATTATTATAATTACCTACCTGTATTATCAATGCCAGAAGTTGCATTAAATAATGCAGTTAATAAGACTATTAAGCGTATGTTTGATGTCCTGTTTTCTTTATTAATATTAGTGCTAATATTATCTTGGTTAACACCAGTGTTATTTATTTTAATTAAATTAGAATCTAGAGGCCCATTGTTTTACAAGCATAAACGTAATGGTATAAATTATAAAGAGTTTACCTGTTTTAAGTTTAGATCTTTAAAAACAAATAAAGAAATACAAGGGACCTATATTACTCAAAATGACAATAGGGTAACAAAAATTGGTAAGTTTTTACGTAAAACAAGTTTGGATGAGTTTCCTCAGTTTTATAACGTCTTAAAAGGAGATATGAGTGTTGTTGGACCAAGACCACATATGCTATCTTACACAGATGACTATTCTAAAAAAATAGATAAACTAAATTTTATTTTTAGGCATAATGTAAAACCAGGCGTAACGGGTTTAGCTCAAATAAAGGGTTACAGAGGAGAAATTAAAAATGATGAAGACATTATTAACCGTATTAAGTATGATAATTTTTATATCGAAAATTGGTCAATTGTTTTAGATTTAAAAATCATACTACAAACCCTGATTAATGTATTTAAAGGTCAAAAAGAAGCGTATTAATATTTACTCACAATGAAACCTTTAGTCTCTATAATTACTCCGCTTTACAATTCAGAAAAATTTATAGTTCAAACCATTAATAGTATTCTAAATCAAACTTATACCAATTGGGAGTTAATTTTGGTTGATGACTGTTCAACAGATGCTACTTTGCAGATAGTAGAAGAGTATACAAAGCAATATTCCAATATGTATCTCTTAAAAAATCAAGTTAATTTTGGAGCAGCAATTTCTCGTAATAAGGCAATCCTCCAAGCTAACGGTAAATTTATTGCTTTTTTAGATGCAGATGATTTATGGATAAGTAATAAGCTAGAATTTCAAGTTGATTTTATGCAACAACATAACTGTGACGTAAGTTATACTAGTTATTATCAGATTGATGAAAACGGTAACCCGTTAAACAAGCTTGTAAAAGCTTTACCAAAGTTAAGTTATAATAAATATTTAAAAACCAATTACATTGGTAACTTAACAGGAATGTATAATGTTGCTACTTTAGGTAAAATAACGTCACCTAACTTACGTAAACGTCAAGATTGGTTGTTGTGGTTGTCTGCTATTAAAAAGTCCGGTAAACCAGCTTTGGGTATCTCAAAACCTTTAGCATATTATCGTGTAAGATCCAATTCTATCTCTTCAAATAAAATCCGATTACTTAAATATAATTTTTTAGTTTATAAAAAGGGTTTAGGCTTTTCATACGTAAAATCTATCTACTATATGTGCCTTTTTGTTTGGGAACAGTTTTTTATAAAATCAAAGTTAATTGTTGCTACAACTCAGACCTAAACTGTTTCAGTTTACCACTAATTTCACGTTCTAAAATGGCTTTATGTTCAAAAACTAAGTTTAAATTAGGTTCAAGGTATTTGTCAACAGCTGTTTGTACTGCTTTTTGCTGTGATGAGTTTAAAGCTTCGTTAGCAACATAATCTATTTTAAAGGTGTCAATTTCAGTTTGTTCAACTATAAATTCTTTAACATTTGCCTCTTTATCAATAACGGTTTTAGTCACATAGTAAAAGGTTAGTCCTGCTGCAATTTTTCCGCTTGGAAGCGAAATAAAATCACTAGTTCGTCCAGTTAAAGACTCTAAAATTGGATGTTGTAATGTGCTTTTGTCGGATAGGCTCCCTAAGTCACCAAGTTCATATCTTATAAAAGGATGTGCTCTGTTATATAAATCTGTAATTACAATTTTTCCTGTTGTACCATAAGGTACAGGTTGATTGTTGTCATCTAAAATTTCAACATATAAATGGTTACTGTTAACTAACCATTGGTCTTGTTGGTCTTGAAAAGCAATCAAACCTAATTCGGCAGCACCATACTCGTTAACCACAGTGATATTAAACTGTTTTTCAAGGAGTTTTTTATCATCATCAAATAACATTTCAGAAGTTACGATACAAACCTTCAAGGTTGGACAAACCTCTTTTAAAATAATGTTTTTTCGTTCTAAAAATTTAGCAAATTGTACAATTGCACTAGTGTAACCGTTGATATAATCAAATTTAGTACGTTTAAATTTTTGTAATATTTTGTTTAAAGCAACATCGCTTAAATCAAATACCGAAAAACGATAACGGTTACCCAACCAGTCTTTTAAACGTTCTTTGTAGTAACTTTTGGTATCTAATGGTATTCCGTAAAATCGTGCTTGTTTAAATGTGTTTAAATCTATATTAAACCAGCTGTAACGTTGCATAAAAGTAACCCAAGTCATAGCATGCGCAAAGTTATCTTTAGCAAACTCAAAAGGTGTACCTGATGAGCCTGATGTTTTGTGTTTGTGTACCGTTTTTATAGTGTACTTATCAGACAAGCGGTTTGCTAAAGGTTGCTGTAAATTGCCTTTAGTAATTACAGGTATTTCTGCCCAATTAGACGTGTTAATATCTTGACATAAAGTACTGTAAAAAGGGGTGTGTTTTAAATGAAACGCAACAATGGATTGTAGTTGTTTACTTAAGTAATTGCCATAATCTGTAGTATCAAACTCATCAATTATTGCTTGAGTTTTTTTAGCTTCTTTTACAGGAAATCCCTTTAACCTTAAAGACCATTCAAATCGTTTCAATACTATTAAATTTTTTGTAAAATAAAGAAATAAAAAACTATTGGATTTAAAGTCAATCAAATTCTTTTAAATAATTATTTTTGTCAAAACAACAACGACACAACATTTTTACACAATGAATATTTTAATTTTAGGATCAGGAGGAAGAGAACACACAATTGCATGGAAGCTTAATCAAAGCCCAAAATGTAATTCGCTTTTTGTAGCACCTGGTAACTCAGGAACTGCACAAATAGCTAAAAACGTACCAATTAGTGTTACAGATTTTAATGCCATAAAAGAAGTGGTTTTAAACAATAACATTACAATGGTAGTTGTAGGTCCTGAAGATCCTTTAGTGCAAGGTGTTCATGATTTTTTCTTAGCCGACGATGCGCTTAAAAACGTGGCAGTTATTGGGCCTCAAAAAGCAGCAGCAACACTTGAAGGTAGTAAAGAGTTTGCTAAGCAATTTTTATATAAACACAATATTCCAACAGCAGCTTACCAAAGTTTTAATGCAGATACAGTTGAAGATGGTTATGCCTTTTTAGAAACCTTAAATCCTCCATTTGTTCTTAAAGCAGATGGTTTGGCAGCAGGAAAAGGTGTGGTTATTTTAGAAGATTTAGATCAGGCTAAAGCCGAATTAAAAAGCATGCTTGTAGATGCTAAGTTTGGAGACGCTAGTACTAAAGTGGTTATTGAAGAATTTTTAGACGGAATCGAGTTAAGTTGTTTTGTACTTACTGATGGTAAAAACTATAAAATTTTACCAACTGCAAAAGATTACAAACGTATTGGTGAAGGTGATACAGGTTTAAATACAGGCGGAATGGGAGCAGTGTCTCCAGTTCCTTTTGCTAATCAAGCCTTTTTAGATAAAGTAGAAGAGCAAGTGGTTAAACCAACGATTGCTGGTTTGCAAAAAGATGATTTACCTTACAAAGGGTTTGTCTTTATTGGTTTAATTAAAGTAGGAGATGAGCCTAAGGTTATCGAGTATAACGTACGTTTAGGTGATCCTGAAACAGAAGTTGTATTACCAAGACTTAAAAATGATTTAGTTGAGGTCTTTGAAGCGGTTGCAAACCAAACTTTAGATCAAATAGATATTAAGGTAGATCCTAGAGCAGCGACAACTATTATGTTGGTATCTGGCGGTTATCCTGAAGCTTACCAAAAAGGTAAAGTTATTACAGGTGTTGATGCTATTGAAGACTCGATTGTATTTCATGCAGGAGCACAACAAAAAGACAATCAGATTGTAACTTCAGGAGGTCGTGTTATGGCTGTAACTAGTTATGGTGAAACGTACCAAGAGGCCATAAAAAAATCTTACCAAAGTATAGAAAAACTACATTTTGATAAGATGAATTATAGAAACGATATAGGTTTTGACCTATAACTGTTATAAGTAAGAGTGAGAGCTAATGCTTTTGTCGTCGTCGTTATTTGCAGCGTAACCTTTTAACTGAATAATCCAGTATACAAAAGCTACAAAACCAATAATGATAAAAATCCAAGACATAAAGTTTGCTGCCCACCAGTTTTCTAATTCTAATGCTTTAAGCATATCAAAAGGAGCAAATAATACATCAACAAAAAGGCTTGCTATAGCTTCAAAAAAATCTTTCATAATTATAGAATAGTATATTTATAGTACAAAAATACAAAAAGAGTTAATGATTACAACTATTTTTAGCAAATCCAAACCAATTAATTTTTTAATTGTTTTTAGTATTACACTAATTGCTTTTGTTGTTTTACACATTAAATACCCAAATGCAGTTAATCCAGACTTGTCTATTTGGGTTAAAATCCCAGAGTTTTTATTACTGTTTTTGTCAGTTTTAATACTTAGTTTTATAGTGTTAAAAAACTTATTGTCACAGCAAAACAACTATGAGATTTTGTTATTCGGTTTGTTTGTTTTAGCTGTTCCTCAGGTTTTTATAAGATTTAATATAGTAGTTTCTAATTTTTTTGTGCTTTTAGCTTTAAGACGCTTAATTAGTATAGGATCGCAAAAACAGGTCGTTAAAAAAATATTTGATTCAGCTTTTTTAATAGGCTTAGCTAGTCTCTTTTATTTTTGGGCAATATTGTTTTTTCCACTAATATTTATAGCCTTATTGTTGTTTTCGGTAAACGCAGTTAAATCTTATTTTGTTCCTTTTATTGGCTTATTGGCAATAATTATTTTAGCTATTTGTTATTCCATATTAATGAATAACAATTTTTTAAGTGCTTTAAATATTAATCCAGAATCAAATTTAGATTTTAGCAGCTATAATTCTTTACAATTTATAGTAGCCATAACCATGTTGTTGTCTTTTGGGATTTGGTCTTCTGTGTTTTATTTAAATGATATTAAAAAGAAAAAACGTAGCTACAGACCTTCTTATAAAATCTTGTTTTTTACCTGTATGTTTGCTTCAGCATTAGCAGTTTTAGCTCCTCAAAAAAACGGAAGCGAACTACTATTTTTGTTCGCGCCTTTAGCAGTGATCATAACAAATTATATAGAGACCATTACAGAAAAATGGTTTAAAGAAATTTACTTAGGTTTATTGGTTATTATTCCTTTTGTACTATTAATGTTGTAGTTTTTCGCCAAAAGCTAAATCACCAGCATCACCTAAACCAGGAACAATATAGCCTTTACTGTTTAAAGTTTTGTCTAAAGCAGCAATCCACAAAGTGGTGTCTTTAGGTAAGTTGTTTTCTAAAAAATCTACTCCAGCTTCAGCTCCTATAACTGCTGCAATATGTATGCTTTTTGGTGTTCCAAAAGGTTCTAAAGCTTTAAATGTAGCGACTAAAGATTGTCCTGTGGCTAGCATTGGATCTGCAAGGATTAATGTTTTTCCTGTTAAGTCAGGACATGCTAGATATTCTACTACAATTTCAAAAGATTCAGGATTATCTTTATGGTGTCTGTAAGCACTAATAAAAGCATTTTCAGACTGGTCAAAATAATTTAATAATCCATTGTGTAAAGGCACTCCAGCTCTTAGTATAGAACATAAAACGACATCGTTTTTAGGTACAGTAGCTTCAATAGTAGCCAATGGTGTTGTAATGGTTTTAGTTTCAAAATCTAGTGTTTTACTAATTTCATAACCTAAAATTTCACCAATACGTTCAATATTTCGTCTAAAACGCATACTGTCTGTTTGGACGGAAACGTCTCTAATTTCAGCAATAAATTGATTTAAAACAGAGTTTTCTTTAGATAAATTATGAATTTGCATAGGTGTTTTGTCTTTTAAATAGTAAAGTTAATGTATTATTTAAAAAGCCAAAACGTCCACTAACTAAAATTCGGTTTAATTTATGTAATTTTACAGACTTAATAATTACAAGATGTTTACAGATATAGCAAATAAAATATTTCAAGACGTTATTGCAACGTACCATATTACAAATACAGTAGATCAACCGTTTACTAATAAGTATGATAAAAGTACTAATTTATTAGAGCATTTATTGTACCGTAAATGTTGGATAGATACAGTACAGTGGCATTATGAGGACATTATACGTGATCCACAAATAGATCCTGTTGCAGCATTAACTTTAAAACGCCAAATTGATGCTTCTAACCAAGATAGAACAGATATGGTGGAGTATATTGATAGCTATTTTTTAGAAAAATATAAGGAGGTTACTCCTAAAAGTGATGCAACTATAAATACTGAAAGTCCTGCTTGGGGAATTGACAGGTTATCTATTTTAGCATTAAAAGTGTATCATATGGAAGAAGAAGCTACGCGTGCTGATGCTACTGCTGCACATAAAGCAGCTTGCCAAACTAAATTAGATATTTTACTAGAACAACGTGTAGACTTAAGTACAGCAATTGATACATTATTGTCAGATATTGAAAAAGGTGATAAGTACATGAAAGTGTACAAGCAAATGAAAATGTATAATGACGATGAGCTTAACCCAGTGTTAAGAAACCAAAAATAAGCACAGTCTTTTGTGCTGTTATAAGGCTTTTAAATGTCAAAAACACCAAAGCATATTTTAGTAATACGTCTCTCTGCAATGGGAGACGTTGCTATGACTGTACCTGTTTTACGTGCATTTACACAGCGTTTTCCTGACGTTAAATTAACGGTTTTAACCAGACCTTTTTTTGCTCCTTTTTTTAGAGATCTTAATAACGTTGAAGTGTTTGCTATAGACTTAAAAAAGAAACACAAAGGTGTTTTAGGTTTATACAAACTATCTAAACAATTAAAAACACTTGATATAGATGTTGTTGCAGATTTACACAATGTTTTAAGAACTAAGATTTTAAAAGTTTTTTTCTTTGGAAAAACATTTAAACAAATAAATAAAGGTCGAAATCAAAAAAAGGAATTAGTCAATGGTCAATATTTTAAGCCTTTAAAAACAACTCATCAACGTTATGCAGATGTGTTTAAAGCCTTAGGTTTTACTTTGGATTTAAGTCGTCCAACTTTTTCTAAAAAACAACCTATACCTCAAGCTGTTTTAAATTTGGTTGCTAATCAAAATACAAAACAATGGATTGGTATTGCTCCTTTTGCACAATATGCCTCAAAAAGCTATCCTTTAGATAAAATGAAGGAGGTTGTTAAAGGTCTAAGCCAAGATCATGTTGTGTTTTTATTTGGTGGTAAAGCAGATCAAAAGCAATTAAATACATTAGTAATTAATAATAAGGTTTTTAATATTGCAGGTCAGTACAACTTAAATCAAGAATTAGATTTAATATCTAATTTAGATGTTATGGTTAGTATGGATTCTGGTAATGCACATTTAGCAGCAATGCTTGGTGTAAAAGTGGTTACTATTTGGGGTGTTACGCATCCTTATGCTGGTTTTGGTGCTTTTAACCAACCGGAAATAAATAATTTGATTCCAGATAAAACCTTGTATCCTAAATTACCAACGTCTATTTATGGTAATAAATATCCTGAAGACTATAAAAATGTTGCTGGTACAATACAGTCTGATCAGGTTGTAAACCGAGTATTAGCTGTATTAAAAACATAAAAAAAGCCCTAATTAATATTAAGGCTTTTGATTATAGACGACTAATATAAAATTAATATTATCCCTTAAACTAACAAATTCTAGTGTTATAATCTGTTACAAAGGTAGAGCTTAGGTTTGCTGTTTTATTTTTTTTAGTTTGTTGAATCAAAAGATTCGATAAAAAGCTTTTTTTATCGATTAACTAATTTTTACTTGATGTTTTATATTTAAATACAGTAATAATTTAGCAATAGTAATTATTAAGCATAAAAAAAGCCTCAACTTAATTGAGGCTTGATGATTTTAACTACTAACATAAAATTAATATTATCCCTTAAACTAACAAATTTTAGTGTTATAATCTTTGTCAAAGATAAATCTTACGCTTAGTAGTTTTGTTTTAATTAGGTGAGTTTAAAAGTGCTTTCGGTGAATTGCTTTAAAAACACGACCAAGTGTATTTTTTAGGTTTAAACATCGTCGTAATCTACAATAATTGTTGGTGTTGTAGGATGAGCCTGACAGGTTAGTATTAATCCTTCAGCTACTTCTGCATCTGTTAAAATATTGTTTTGTCTCATCAAAGCTTTACCATCTGTAACTCTAGCAATACAACTACTACAAACACCACCTTGACAAGAGTATGGTGCATCTAAGTCCTCCTTTAAAGCAGCCTCTAAAATGGTTTGCTTTTGTGACATGGTAAAGGTTTGGGTTTCATCATCAACAGTAACTGTAATAGCTGTGTTTCCTTCAGTAACAACTTCTGTGTTTTTATCTGTTGGTACTGTTGCAGCAGTAAATAACTCGAAGTTAATTTTTGTGTCTTCTATATTATTTTCTGCTAAAACATCTTTTACAGTATTAATCATGCCTTCTGGTCCACAAAGGTAAAAAGCGTCTATTGTTACATGTTTGTATTTGTTTTTGACAATTAAGTTTACTGTGCTTTTTTCGATACGACCAAATAAAGCATTGTTTTCTTGAGACTGACTGTATAAAAACTGAATATCAAATCGGTCTTTGTATTGGTGTTGTAAATTCAGTAAATCTTGTAAAAAGATAGTGTCTTTTAGTGTTTTATTACCATATACTAATACAAAATGACTATTAGGTTCTTGATCTAAAACGGTTTTTGCAATACTTAATATAGGTGTAATACCACTACCTGCAGCAAAAGCAGCAATGGTTCTTTTTTCTGTTGCAATAGGTTCAAAAACAAATCGTCCTTGTGGTTTTGCAACCTCTAAAGTATCTCCAATTTTTAAACTACTATTAGCGTAAGTGCTAAAGGTTCCGTTTGGTACTGCTTTTACAGCAACGGTCAGTTTTCCGCTTGACGGAGAAGAGCAAAGTGAATAGTCACGTCTAACTTCTTGGTCTTTTATGTTTGTTTTTAGTGTAATATATTGCCCTGCTTTAAAAGCATAATCTGCTTTTAAATTTGCTGGTACGTCAAAAGTTAATGTAACACATTGGTCTGTTTGACGTGTTATGTCCGAAATTGTTAACGTCTGAAATTGAGCCATAGTTTTATTTTTTTGTAAAAATAATGAAGCTTTACCGTTTAAGATATGATTTAGGTAAAAATTAATACCTAAGTTTTTTATGCATAAGAAAATTATGTATGTTTGTAATATGGCAAATTCAAAATTATATAAAGGTAGTCTGACCACTATTATTTTAAAACTTTTAAATGAAAGTGAAAAAATGTATGGTTACGAAATGACACAAAAAGTGAAACAAATTACTAAAGGCGAACTTAATATTACAGAAGGTGCTTTGTATCCAGCCCTACATAAGTTAGAAGCCGAAGGATTGCTGGACGTTGAGGTTAAAAAAGTAGATAACCGTTTACGTAAATACTATAAACTTACCGAAAAAGGTAATAAAGAAACGGTTAGTAAATTAGAAGAACTTAAGGATTATATTAAAACCATGGAAACGTTTATGAACCCTAAATTAAGTTTGGAGTAATATGAAGTTAAGTAAAGAACAAATACAATATATTGACGATTATTTAATAAGGTTAGGAGTTAAATTTACAGATGTTAGGTTAGAACTTATTGATCATTTAGCATCAGGATTTGAACAGTCTAAAAACGATGTAAAATTTGAAGACTACTTAAAATCTAAAATAGTTTTTATTCAAGATTTTGAAAAGAAACGTCAAAAAATCATTCATTGGAGTTATCAAAGAGAAATGTGGCGACGTTTAGCTATGTTTTTTTATAAGCCTAAATATATCCCTTTTACAATAATGATGGGATTTGCAGTATATTGGATGCAGCAGTTGCAGCCAAATAAAGCTCTTACTTTAATACTTGTAGTTAGTCTGTCAATTATACATTTTTGGGCAATTATTTCTGGATATTCAAATTATAAAACCTTTAAAAAGTTGCAAATAGCACAGCCTTTATATTCAGTAACAACTTTACCGTCCTTATTTTTATATAGTTTGGGAGCAGCTGAAACACTGTTAGAAAACCAATATTTTTTTATTGCCTTTTGGTTTTTAGCAATTTTATTTAACCTAGCAGGAGGCATCGAGTTTCGTAACAAGAAAAATAAGATTTTAGAGTACTCAAAAAACTTTGTTAGATAATGAAATTAACCCAACCTCAAATACAAAACCTATACGCTTTTACTAGGCAGCATTACGTAGAGCATTACGATTTACAAACCGAGTTAGTAGATCACTTAGCAAACGATATTGAGTCTGTATGGCAAACAGAAACCAATTTATCTTTTGAAGATGCAAGAGACCAAGCTTTCAAAAAATTTGGAGTCTTTGGCTTTATGGATGTGTTAGAACGTCGTCAAAAAACCATGAATAAACGTTACATAAAGTATTTATGGACAGAATTAAAACAATGGTTTACGTTTCCTAAACTAATAACAACTATTGCTGTGTTTTTGATTATTTATATGTCATTGTCTTCTGTGTTAGCAAAGTCATTATTAATAGGGTTTTATGCTTTAATATGCGTTTTTGTAATCTATAAAAGTGTTCTGCTTAAGAGGCAATTTAAACAACGTAAAGCGCTGTCTAATAAAAAATGGATGTTAGAAGAAATAATATTTAAACAAGCTGGTGGATCTGCTATAATACTGTTATCCCAATTACCACAGTTTTATAATTTTTCTGATAATATTTTTAGCAATCCTTATATTGTTTTGGGTCTGTCTATTTTTTCGACACTGTTTTTTCTTTGGATGTATATTAGCTTTGAAATCATTCCAAACAAAGCAGAAAAACTGCTAAACGAAACCTACCCAGAATTTTGTTTGTAACATTTTTAAGCAATTGTATACTTATCTATTAAACCAAACTAAACCATCAGCATATGATTACTAAATTTTTAAGCCTAGAATGGAAATCTTTTATACGTTCTTCCAATTTTGGTAAAGGCTTAGCTATAAAAATATTAATGGGCTTTTTTGCAGTCTATTTTTTATTGGTGTTTTTATCTTTAGGCGTATTTATTTATCCAACACTTAAAAAAGCTTTTCCTGATAATGACCCTTTTGTAATGGTTAATACGCTGTTGTTTTTCTGGTTTTTAGGCGACCTAATGTTGCGTTTTTTCTTGCAAAAATTACCAGTAATGAGTGTAAAACCGTTACTAACCTTGCCAATAAAAAGAAGTCGTGTAGTCAACTACGTTTTAGGTAAGTCAGCGTTATCTTTTTTTAACTTTTTACCATTATTTGCTATTGTTCCGTTTAGTGTCGTTTTAATCACTAAAGATTATGAGGTCACTAAAGTTACAACATGGTTAGTGGCAATGGTAATATTAACGCTAATAAGCAATTTTTTAAATTTTATTATCGAAAGTTTTTCTGCTGAAACCGAGTTTTCATTCCTTCCAATCATCCTTTTTGCAGGAACTTTATTCGGTTTAAATCATTTTAATATTGTCAATTTTTCGCAATTATTGTCTTCTGCAATGTTGGCAGTAACTAATAATCCACTGTATTTACTAGTGCTATTGGTTATTTTAATTGGTCTATATCTTTTTAATCATAAAATATTAATTAAAAAACTATACTTAGACAATTCACTTAAAACCAAAATTAAAGAAGTGTCAACCTCAGATTTAGGATGGACAAAGCGTTTTGGTGAAGTAGCCCCTTTTATGCAGTTAGATTT
Source organism: Olleya sp. ITB9 (assembly GCF_001315805.1). NCBI lineage: Bacteria > Pseudomonadati > Bacteroidota > Flavobacteriia > Flavobacteriales > Flavobacteriaceae > Olleya > Olleya sp. ITB9. The sequence goes on along the minus strand of NZ_BCBW01000038.1, from coordinate 70,539 downwards.
AAAATTAATTTGGCGTAATAAAAGACCAAGATCTGCAGTGTTTATATTGGTAATTGGACTTTTGTATGGATTGTTTTTTTATCCACAACCCATGTATAGAGATATGCCAATCATGTATGGTTTTATTGGTGTATTTGTAACAGGTATATTTTTAATCAATTTTGGACAATTCATTCCAGCTTGGGATAGTGGGTATTATAAAATGTTAATGAGCCAAAACATAAAGTATGAGCAGTATTTAAAATCTAAATACACGTTAATGATGTTAAGTGTTATTATCATGTTTGTACTAAGTATACCTTATGTTTATTTTGGGTGGAAAATTTTAGTAGCCCATTTTGCTGCAGCTATTTATAACATAGGTGTCAATACTTATGTTATAATGCTAGGTGGATCTTTTAACCGTAAAAAAATAGATTTAAATCAACGTGCAGCCTTTAATTATCAAGGGACAGGAGCAGTACAATGGTTAATTGGTATTCCATTGTTACTAGTCCCATTAGCAATATTTGGCGCATTAACCTATTATGTAAATTTTTATTCCGGTGTTTCAGCATTAATCTTATTAGGTATTATTGGTATCGTTTTTCATCAAAAACTAATGCAATTAATAACCAAAAAGTATTTAAATTCTAAATACGAAATGATTAAAGCCTTTAACCAAGACAACTAGTCAATTCAACTAACTTAACAACAACTACATCATGATAATAACAACAAACCTTTCAAAAAAATATAGTGGAAACGAAGTCTTAAATATTTCTAATTTAGAAATACCAAAAGGGCAAAGTTTTGGGCTTGTAGGTAATAATGGAGCAGGTAAAACCACTTATTTTAGTTTACTTTTAGATTTAATAAAACCAACCACAGGAACAATTAAAAATAACGATGTTTTAGTTTGTCAAAGTGAAGATTGGAAACCCTTTACGTCGGCTTTTATAGACGAAAGCTTTTTAATAGGTTACTTAACACCTGAAGAATATTTTTATTTCATTGGCGATTTACGTGGTCAAAATAAGCAAGATGTAGATAATTTAGTATCACAATTTGAAGACTTTTTTCATGGCGAAATCTTAGGTCAAAAAAAATACCTTCGTGATTTAAGTAAAGGAAACCAGAAAAAAGCAGGTATTGTTGCAGCTCTTATAGGTAATCCTGAGGTTATTATCTTAGACGAACCCTTTGCAAATTTAGATCCAACAACACAAATTAGATTAAAAGAAATTATTAAAGATCTAGCCGAAAAGAAAGGAGTAACAGTTTTGGTTTCAAGTCATGATTTATTGCATGTTACAGATGTTTGTGAGCGTATTGTAGTGTTAGAAAAAGGACAAGTAATTAAAGATATTCAAACTAGCGAAGCAACTTTAAAAGAGTTAGAAGCGCATTTTGCAGGAACTGTTAGTCCTGTGTAATAGAGTTTAGATTTTACTATTAGTTCAAGTTTCAGTTCATTTTTTGGCAAAAAGTCAAAAAGATGCTTATTTTTACGCACCTGTCCGTAGTTATTAATAATAATTACGACGTAATTTAGTTATGTATTACATAAAATACAACCGCATTGAAAATAGCATTTAAAATCTGTATAATTTCTGGCTTAATCTTGGCAACCATTTCTAGTTGTTCAAGAAAAACAGATAGTTTTATAAACCGTAATTTTCATGCTGTTACTGCAGAGTATAACGCATTGTTTAATGGTTATGAAGCCTTAAATCAAGGTCAAGACAACTTAAACAATAATTATAATGACAACTATTGGGACATCTTACCAGTAGAGCGCATGCAAATTACTGAAGACATCGTAATGCCTGGACAATCTAAAAACCAGGATTTTACTAGAGCTGAAGAAAAAGCAGTAAAAGCAATTCAAAAACATGGGATGAATATTCAAGGTAAAGAGTATAACCCACAAATTGACGAAGCGTATCTACTTTTAGGTCAAGCCAGATATTTTGACCAACGTTTTATTCCAGCATTAGAAGCTTTTAATTATATCTTATACAAATATCCAGCATCAGATAAAATTAACACAGCTAAAGTTTGGAGAGAAAAAACCAACATGCGTTTAGAAAACGATGAATTGGCAATCAAAAACCTAAAGCGTTTAATTAAACAAGAAGAACCAAAGAAGCAGGAATTAGCAGACGCAACTTCAATTTTAGCACAAGCTTACATTAACACCAAAGCTTTGGATAGTGCTTTAACGCAAATTAAAATAGCAGCACAAGCCACTAAAAATAATGACGAAAAAGGACGCTTTAATTTTATTAAAGGACAATTATATAATATATTAAATCAAAAAGACAGTGCTAATTTGGCTTTTGATGAGGTTATAGATTTAAACCGTAAAACTCCGCGTCGTTATCTAATGGCTGCTCATGTAGAAAAGGCTAAAAACTTTGATTATGATTCAGGCGACAAACTTGCATTTTTAGAGCATTTGACTAAGCTTGAAAATAACAGAGAAAACCGTCCTTTTCTTGATAAGATTTATCATCAAATTGCAGAATATTATCTAAATACTCAATCCGACTCATTAGCTGTAGTCTATTACAATAAGTCATTAAGAGAAAAATCTAAAGACAAAATTTTAACAGCAAAAAATTATCAGACTTTAGGGGATTTTTATTTTGATCGTAACAATTATAAAACTGCAGGAGCATATTTTGATAGTACCATGACTAGTATGGTCGAAAACAGTAAACCCTTCAGAACTATTAAGCGTAAACGCGAAAATCTAGACGACGTTATTTATTATGAAGGTGTTGCTAATAATAATGACAGTATTCTTAGGTTGGTAAATATGTCTAAGGCAGATCGTCTTACCTTTTTTACAGACTATACCAATCAATTAAAATTAAAAGCAGAAAAAGAACAAGAAAAGCTAGAAGCAGAAGCGCGCAAACAAGGTTTGGCAACAACCAATGCATCAGTAAATGGTATTACAGGAAGTAGCAGTTTACCTGGAGTAGGCTCAAGTTTTTATTTTTACAATCCAAGTACTGTAGCTTATGGTAAAAATCAATTTACACGTGTTTGGGGAGAGCGTAAAAACGAAGACAATTGGAGATGGTCTTCAAATGTATCAGGAGGATTTTCAAATCAATCAGATGTTGCTTTAACTACAGATGAAGGTGAAGAGAGTCCATTGCTAAAACCAGAATATTATTTGGAGCAAATTCCTTCAGCTAAAAAAACTTTGGACAGTCTTAAAAAAGACCGAAACTATGCTTATTACCAATTAGGTTTAATTTATAAAGAAAAATTTAAAGAGTATAAGCTTTCTAAAAGCAAGTTTTTAAACTTACTATCAAGTAACCCAGAAGAAAAACTTGTTTTACCTTCAAAATATAATTTGTTTAAAATTTATGAAATTTTAGGTCAAAATGAAGACGCTTTAAGTACTAAAAACGAAATTATTGCTAGTTATCCTGATTCAAGATATGCTGAAATATTAAAAAATCCAGAATTAGCAGCAACCAGAGATCAAAGCAGTCCAGAAAGTTTGTATGAGGACACTTATAAATTATTGCAATATCAAGATTACCAACAAGTCATAGATAAAACCATAGAGTATATCAGGTTTTTTGATGGTGATCCTATGGTTTCAAAATTTGCGTTATTAAAAGCAACAGCAAACGGAAGATTAAATGGTTATCAGGCCTACATAGATGGGCTTAATGATGTGGCAGTAAATTATGCTAATACACCAGAAGCAATACAAGCAGAAGCTATTGTTGCTAGCTTAAAATCTGTAAGCGATAAAACCTTTAAACCAGATAATGTGTCGTCTAGTTTTAAAGTTGTTTTTCAGTTTAATCAAAATGAAGAACAAGCTATTGCTGATTTAAAAGAAATTTTAGACGAGATTGCTCCAAAAATTGAATACTATGATTTGGACACATCAGTAGATATATATAATCCAGAAACCACATTTTTAGTCATCCATGGATTAAAAAGTGTACAAGGAGCAAAAGGATTTGTTGAATTATTAAAAGAGGAAGATAAAAACAAGGTAAATAAACCTTACTTCGGCATTTCAACAGATAATTATAAAACCATTCTAATACACAAAAACTTAAACAAGTATCTAGCAATACAAAAATAATACCTCTCAAATACAATGAAAAATAAGCAACAAGAACAGTTTTCAATACAAAACATAATAGCAAAAGGAACAAAAATAGCTGGAGACTTTTTTAGTGAAGGAGATTTACGTGTTGATGGAACAGTAGAAGGTAATATTGAAACTACAGGAAAAGTTGTCATAGGAAAAGATGGCCTAATTAACGGTACACTTAAATGTAGTAATGCTTATTTTGAAGGTAAATTAGTAGGAAACCTTGAGCTAACCGAAACCTTAACATTAAAATCTACCGCACATATTGAAGGTGACGTAATTACACAAAAATTAGCTGTTGAACCTGGTGCAATTTTTAATGTGTCATGCGTTATGAAAACAACAGTAAATGATTTTAGTGGTGGATCAAAAAAACAAAAAACAGCTTAACCCTTTTATTAGATTTACAACTATGGCTATTCAAATGGGTGTCACCATTTGGTTAGGTAGTTTGTTAGGTGGCTGGTTAGATAAAAAGTTAGAAAATAATAATCAACTTTATTTTAAAATAGTCACACTACTAGCTGTGTTTTTAGCCATGTATTCTGTAATAAAACAAGTTATTAAAATTACCAATCAACAAAATTCAAAAAAATGAATAAACGTATTGTGTTTGTTATATCGTTAATGCTTGTTGTATTAGCAATTTCTTTTGGAATACATAAATATGTCACAAACGACCAGGTATTACCATATTCTTTAAATAAATTATATCTTTTTCATGGTATAGCAGCATTAATTGTATATTCAAGTATTGAAGGCATATATAGTGTTATGCCAAATCAATTAGGATATGCCTATCTAACAATGATGTTAATTAAAATAGGAATGTTTATTTTAATCTTCAAAGCAACCGTTTTTTCGGCTACAAATCTGACACTCGAGCATCGATTAGGACTTGTAATCCCCTTTTTTTTATTTCTAATTATTGAAACAGCTTGTATAGCTAAATTACTAAAAAGCGAATAAGTCTTTGTAATAAAGGATTATAGCGTAATTTTATTAGTAAATAAATTCGTATTAAAAAAAGCGTTTCCTTTTTAAATTATTACTTACATTTGCACAAAATTTACAGACAATAAATTTATTAGTTACAAAAAGTATGATGTTGGCAAAAAAATATTTCAATTTTATAGCAATATTAGTTCTGACTTTATTTTCTTTTTCTGCTTATGGAGAAGAAACTAAACAAGAGCCAGGAAATACAGTGAATACTGCTCAAGAAATCAAAGAGTATATTAAACATCACTTAAAAGACTCTCACGATTTTCATTTTTATACAAATAATGAAACAGGTGAACATAGGAGTTTTCCATTACCTGTTATTGTTTGGACTAAAGATGGTTTAAAAACATTTATGTCTTCTGCATTTCACCATGATGATAACGGTCAAGTTATTGTTGAAAAAGGTAATGCACGTTTAGTAAAACTTCACAGTAAGATATATCAATTAGATCAAGGTGCAACCACTGTTGCATTTGATGATGATCACCACCCAACAAATGCACACAAAGTATTAGATTTTTCTATTACTAAATCTGTGTTTGGAATGTTACTTACAGGGTTGTTAATGTTGTTAGGTTTTAGTGCCTTAGCAAGAGGTTATGAAAAAGGACATACAGTGCCAAAAGGTGTTGGTCGTATTTTAGAGCCTTTAGTAATCTACGTAAGAGACGATATTGCTAAGCCAAATATTGGTGAGAAAAAGTACCGTAAGTTTATGGGCTTTTTATTAACTGTGTTTTTCTTTATCTGGATATTAAACTTGTTAGGTTTAACACCATTAGGATTTAACGTAACAGGACAAATTGCAGTAACAGCTTGTTTAGCAATTTTTACAGCAGTAATATATTTATTTAGCGGAAGTAAAGACTTTTGGAAGCACACATTATGGATGCCTGGTGTGCCAATGATTTTACGTCCAATATTAGCAGTGATAGAGTTAGTTGGTTTTGTATTAATTAAACCATTCTCTTTATTAGTACGTTTATTTGCAAACATGACTGCAGGACACTTTGTTGTTATGAGTTTAATTGCTTTAATGATTACAATGAAAGAATCTTTTGGAGCAGTAACATCAACAGGTATGTCATTAGTGTTAGCATTATTTATTTCGGTTATCGAAATTTTAGTAGCCTTTTTACAAGCGTTTATTTTCACGATGTTATCATCGTTATTTATAGGTATGGCAGTTGAAGAACATGACCATCATTAATAAGAATTTGTTTAATTAATATTTATAAAACCAAATTAGTATGTACAATTTAATTGGAGCAGGATTAATCGTAATCGGAGGAGGAATCGGATTAGGTCAAATTGGAGGAAAAGCAATGGAATCTATTGCTCGTCAACCAGAAGCAGCAGGAAAAATCCAAACTGCGATGATCATCATCGGAGCCTTATTAGAAGGTTTAGCATTCGGTGCATTAATCTTAGGAGCATAATCCTAAAACAAAAAGAAACAGCTTTCTGCAACGGTTGGTTGCAGAAACTGTTTTAAATTAAACAAAAAACAAAATTTAAGTAATCTATATTTCATGGAAACTTTATTAAATGACTTTTCAGTAGGCTTGTTTTTTATGCAAGGTATTATCTTAATAATATTAATATTATTAATGAGAAAATTTGCATGGAAGCCTATCTTAGACGCTTTACAAACACGTGAAGACGGTATACAAAATGCATTAGATTCAGCTGAAAACGCTAAGTTAGAAATGCAAAATCTTCAAGCAGATAACGAAAAATTATTAAAAGAAGCACGTGCAGAACGTGAAGCTATGCTTAAAGAAGGTAGAGAGTTAAAAAATAAAATGATTGATGACGCTAAAGCGGAAGCTCAAGCTCAAGCAAACACTATGATTGCTCAAGCACAAGCTGCTATTGAAAGTGAGAAAAAATCAGCTATGGCTGATTTAAAAAACCACGTAGCAGGTTTGTCTATTGAGATTGCAGAAAAAGTAGTACGTCAAGAATTAGCTAATAAAGACAAACAATTAGAATTAGTTGAGTCTATGTTAGGTGATGCTAAATTAAACTAGTCAAATCATGGCAGGAGAAAGAGCAGCAATACGTTACGCAAAAGCAGTTTTAAGCTTAGCTACAGATCAAAATACAGCAGATGTTGTAAATAATGATATGCAGTTAATAAATAATACTGTTGCGCAAAGTAAAGATTTAAAAGATATGCTTTACAGTCCTGTAATTGGTTCAAGTGTAAAAAAATCTGCGTTATTAGAAATCTTTAAAGAGATTAACCCAGTAACTGTTAATTTAATAGATACTTTGGTTGCTAATAAACGTACAGATTTATTACCTCAAGTTGCTTCAAAATTCATTACTTTGTTAGAAGCACAAAAAGGTAATCAAATTGCAACCGTTACAACAGCTGTTCCATTAACTGATGCTTTAGAAACTAAAGTTTTGGCTAAAGTTAAGGAGCTAACTGGTAAAGAAGCAGCAATAAAAAATATTGTAGATGAAAGCATTTTAGGTGGTTTCATATTACGTGTTGGAGATACGCAATATAACGCAAGTATCGCTAACCAATTAAGCAAGTTAAAAAGAGAATTTACAGTAAACTAAAAGAGAATCTTATACATGAAAAAAAATATTCTTTTACTATCAATAGCATTGTTTGTTGTAAATGTTTTGGTTGCACAAAAAGTGAAAGTTAAGAAAGAGGTTGTTTTGATAGATAAACAAGAGTCTATTAAAATTACCAAAGATAAAACAAATGAAGATTTTTATTACGCTTTAGAGACACTTGAAGGTGAAACGGTTTTACTAGTTAACTATGAAACGAAAAAAATCTCAGAAACAAAATCTTTCACTTGGTTATCAATGAAACAGCCAAATAAGGATAGAATTAATGAAATTGATTTTACAGCTGTTTCTTTCTCATTAAATTCAAAAAAGCTAATTACTGAATTCTTGTTTAAAGAATTAGATTTCTTCAATGAAAAAGGTTTTAACTATGATAAAATAGATGCTTTTTTTCTGGAAAAAAGGGAAAGAGAATCTGCAGCAGAAACTCAAGAATTAGAAAAACAACAACTTGATTTAGAAGCTAATTTTTTAGAGGTTTCTCCAGAAGTATTAGGAAATATGTTAATTGTCTCTAATACTAAAATTGATCCAGATACAGGAGAAAGAGCTATTATTGGTAAAGTTAATAGAGTTTCAACTAAAGAATCTGGTAAAGTTTATACCTACACCAATTTAACAGGTAAAGTTATTGCGGTAGTAAATGAGAAACTTAGAAGAATAGAAGGTAATAATACTTTTTATCCTTTAAATATGTCTTTTTCATCACATTCCGAAGGCTTAGTAAAAGATGCTAATACCTACTTGAAAAAAATATATTTGCTTGATGAGTATTTTTATTATGCTTTTTTGACTAAACAAGAAATTGAAACAGTTGTAGAGCAGATTAAAGAAAATCAAAAAGAAGAATTTGAAACCGCTAAGGAAAACTCTGAAAACTTATACAAATTACCTGGATACGTTATAGATAGTAAAGGTGAAAAAGTAGAAGGAGAGATTTCTATTGTTTTTGAAAAAATAGACGTAAAAGACCCAAATCAGTGGGGTAATGTTGTTGATTTAGATGAAGCAAATATTGGTAAGCTTGTTTCAATTAACTACATAAATGCTAAGGGTAAAAACCGTACATCTTCTTACCGATCTAAAAAGAAAGTTAAGTTTTGTGTAGATGATAATAACATTGAAAGATGTTTTGTGGGTGTTGGTTCAAAAGGTAAAGGTCTAGAATTAGCAGCAGGTGCAGTATCTTCTTTAAGCTTTGATACTTCTCAATTTTATGAGGTTTATAAAATAATTGGAGATATCACAATATATAAAGATGTTGTAGATAATTTATACTTAATTAAAATACCATCAGAAAAAAAGGCATTACAGTTTAATACCTCTAATTCTGAAAAAAATATTGAAAACTTGAAGAAATATATTGGAGCATGCTTTAAAGAAGAATTTGTTTCATTAAATTATTCAGATATAAACGACATTGTTAAATTAGCAGAGATTTATAATAGCTGTTCAAAATAAATAAAAAATGGCAGAAGTAAAACCAGCTGAAGTATCAGCAATCTTAAAACAACAACTTTCAGGTTTTGAAGCAAGCGCTTCATTAGACGAAGTTGGAACAGTATTAACAGTAGGTGATGGTATCGTACGTGCTTACGGACTTTCAAATGCAGAGTATGGTGAGTTAGTAGAGCTTGAAGGTGGTGCAGAAGGAATCGTACTTAACCTTGAAGAAGATAACGTAGGTATCGTACTTTTAGGAACAGCAAGAGGTGTTAGAGAAGGGTCTACAGTAAAACGTACTAACCGTATCGCATCTGTTAAAGTTGGAGAAGGTATTGTTGGTCGTGTTGTAGATACACTTGGTAATCCTATTGATGGAAAAGGTCCTATTTCAGGAACTACTTATGAGATGCCTTTAGAGCGTAAAGCACCTGGAGTTATCTATAGAGAGCCAGTAACTGAACCATTACAAACAGGAATTAAAGCAATTGATGCTATGATACCAGTTGGTAGAGGTCAACGTGAGTTAGTAATTGGTGACAGACAAACAGGTAAAACTGCAGTTTGTATTGATGCGATCTTGAATCAAAAAGAATTTTACGATGCAGGTGAGCCTGTATACTGTATATATGTTGCTGTAGGTCAAAAAGCCTCAACAGTAGCTTTAATTGCTAAAACTTTAGAAGAAAAAGGAGCTTTAGCATATACTACAATAGTAGCTGCAAATGCATCAGATCCTGCTGCAATGCAAGTGTATGCACCAATGACAGGAGCATCTATTGGAGAATATTTTAGAGATACTGGTAGACCAGCTTTAATTGTTTTTGATGATTTATCAAAGCAAGCAGTTGCTTACCGTGAAGTATCTTTATTATTAAGACGTCCACCAGGACGTGAGGCATATCCTGGAGATGTATTTTACTTACACTCAAGATTATTAGAGCGTTCTGCAAAAATTATCAACGATGATAGTATTGCTAAAGAAATGAATGACTTACCAGAGTCATTAAAACCAATCGTAAAAGGTGGTGGATCTTTAACAGCATTACCAATTATTGAAACTCAAGCAGGAGACGTTTCAGCTTATATCCCAACAAACGTAATTTCTATTACAGATGGGCAAATTTTCTTAGATGGAGATTTATTTAACTCTGGTGTTCGTCCAGCAATTAACGTAGGTATTTCTGTATCTCGTGTTGGAGGAAATGCACAGATTAAATCAATGAAAAAAGTATCTGGTACTTTAAAATTAGACCAAGCACAATATCGTGAGCTTGAAGCTTTCGCTAAGTTTGGTTCAGATTTAGATGCGGTTACTTTAAATGTAATTGAAAAAGGTAAACGTAACGTAGAGATCTTAAAGCAAGGTCAAAACGATCCATTTACAGTTGAGGATCAAGTAGCAATTATATATGCTGGATCTAAAAACCTATTAAAAGACGTACCAGTTAATAAAATTAAAGAATTTGAAAGAGACTATCTTGAATTTTTAAACGCTAAGCACAGAGGTGTTTTAGATACTTTAAAAGCAGGTAAATTAACTGATGAAGTTACAGACACTTTAATTACTGTTTGTAAAGAATTATCAGCTAAATATAGAGCATAATATTATAGATTTAGAGTTGTAGTATAAGCTACAACTCTAAATTTAAATTTTAAACTAATGTCACTCTGGATGACTTTCTGCTTTAAGCAGAAAAATATCAAAGAGTCTTTATAAAAATAAAGAATGGCTAATCTTAAAGAAATACGTAATAGAATATCTTCAGTATCGTCAACGATGCAGATTACTAGTGCCATGAAAATGGTTTCTGCTGCTAAATTGAAGAAAGCTCAAGATGCTATTACTGCAATGCGTCCTTATGCAGATAAGTTAACTGAACTTTTACAAAGTTTAAGTGCAACTTTAAACGAAGATGCAGGAAGTAAATTTGCAGAACAACGTGAGGTTAATAATGTATTAATTGTATCTATAACTTCAAACAGAGGATTATGTGGAGCTTTTAATTCAAACATTATTAAACAAACACAACACTTGATTTCTAATGTTTATACAGGAAAACAAGTCTCTGTGTTAGCAATAGGAAAAAAGTCTAATGATGCATTTTCAAAAACAGGTCTTGTAATTGACAATCAAAGTCAAATATTTGATAATCTAACTTTTGATAATGTTGCTGAAATAGCACAGATGCTAATGGATAAATTTAGTGCAGGCGAATTTGATAAAATCGAAATCGTTTACAATAAGTTTAAAAATGCAGCGACACAAATTGTAATGACAGAGCAGTTTTTGCCAATTGTACCTGTTGAAACAGAAGAAGAAGCTAATTCAGATTATATTTTTGAACCTTCAAAAATTGAAATTGTTGAGCAATTAATTCCTAAATCTTTAAAAACTCAATTATATAAGGGTATTAGAGATAGTTTTGCAAGTGAGCATGGAGCACGTATGACTGCAATGCATAAAGCAACAGACAATGCAACTGAGTTAAGAGATCAACTTAAATTGACTTATAACAAAGCACGTCAAGCAGCAATTACAAACGAAATCCTTGAGATTGTTGGTGGAGCAGAAGCTTTAAATAACTAAAACAAATGTATACTTAGGTTAATACTTAGTATACATTCAATAAATATTTAAAAAACCTTATTCAATTTGAATAAGGTTTTTTTATGGAATACATTTTGATTAATTACCTTTATACAAACATTACTATTATGAAGTTTATAAAATTTTTCAGTTTATCAATACTATCGGGTTTATTTTTTATGCAATGTTCTACAGCTCAGAAACTAGAACAAAATGTTGCCTTTAAAACAGATAAGGCATACTATCAAAAATGGGTAGCAGGTGTTAAAGGTGGAGGTTCTGGCATTAATGTTTTTATACCTGTTAGCACACAGTTTAAGTTAGATAGTTTATACTTTAGAGGACAGAAAGTAGCTTTACAGACTAAGCCTAATAGTCCAAACCTTTATATTGGTCGTATTTTAACAGAAGCTAATCAAAAAGAGACATTAGAAAAAAACACAAATGATTCAACTTTTGAATTAAAGCAAAATGAAGCAGTAGTAAGCTATTTAGATAACGGAACAATTAAGTACCTGAAAATTGATTCAGTTCCAGAAAAAAAAATGGAACATTTTCCTAGTGCACCACCAAAACAAGGTAAATAAGTGACTAATTTTAGTCATTCATTTAGTTTCGATATTTAAATAAGTCAACCTATATTTTCAATCAAATTTTAATAAACTCTTGAGCGTTTTAAAAAAGTTTTTCAAAGACACTATAATTTATGGTTTAGCAACTGTATTACCTCGTCTTATGAATTTTGTTTTAGTACCTCTTCACACAGGTAACTTAAAAACCACAAGCTTTTCTGATAATACTACATTTTATATTTACGCCTCATTTTTTAATGTGCTACTTACCTATGGAATGGAAACGGCTTTCTTTAGATTTTTTACAAAATCTAAAGAAAAGGACAAGATATTTTCTACTACGTTTATCAGTTTAATTGTTACTACTTTTTTGTTTTTAATAGCTATGTTGCTTTATAGTCAACAACTATCTAGCATGTTTGGTATCTCTCAAAAATATTTTAATTTATTAATTGGTGTCATCGTTTTGGACACATTAGTAGTTGCACCTTTTGCGTATTTACGTGCTACAGGACGACCAATTAAATTTGCAGCAATAAAAATTAGCAACATATTAATTTATGTGTTACTTAATTATTTTTTCCTTTGGTTTATTCCTAAATTTAACCTGTCTTTTTCTTGGTATGATACTTCAGATTTAGTTCAATATATTTTTATTGCAAATCTGGCTGCAAGTGCAATGACATTAATATTGTTACTACCTTATTTTTTTAAAACCAAACTTCAGTTTAGTAAGCCCATTTTTAAACAATTAATTAATTACGGTTGGCCAATTATGGTTGCTGGTTTAGCCTATGTTGTTAATGAGAATTTTGATAAATGGATTATTCCTAATTTATTAAACAAAGATATTAATGGTGCTTATAGTGGTTGTTATAAAATAGCCATGTTTATGACTATTTTTATTCAAGCCTTTAGGTTAGGAGCAGAGCCTTTTTTCTTTTCTCATGCAAAAGAAAAAAATGCAAAACAAACCTATGCTTTAATAATGAAGTATTTTGTAATAGCTGGTAGCTTAATGCTTGTCTTTATAATTGCTTATTTAGATGTTTTTAAAGCCTTGTTGGTTACAGATTCTAGTTATTGGCAAGCCATACAAATCGTACCAATAGTATTATTAGCTAATTTATGTTTAGGCATTTATTTTAACCTTGCTATTTGGTATAAACTTACAGACAAAACTAGATACGGTATGTACTTGTCCATTGTTGGCGCAATTGTTACAATTGGTCTAAATATTACTTTAATACCAAAGTTTGGTTTTATAGCTGCAGCTTGGACAACTTTAGCAGCTTACGGAATCATGATGACATTATCTTATTTATTAGGACAAAAACATTATCCAGTACCTTACAATTTAAAACAAATCTTAGGCTACTTATTTATAGCTATAGTATTATCTATTGCAGCTTTAAGTACAGAAGCCAACTATTATATTAATACTATTTTAGTTTTATTATTTTTGGGATTAATAGTTCTTTTTGAAAAGAAAGAAATAAAACATTTATTAAAAAGAAATTAAATTAATCTGTAACTCAGGTTAAAATGAAGCAAGTTTATACATGAAAATTAAAATTATAAATAAATCTAGTCACGCATTGCCACATTATGAAACGTCAGCATCAGCTGGACTTGATTTAAGAGCTAATATAACAAATCCTATAGTACTTCAGCCTTTAGAGCGTACAATCGTTAAAACAGGCTTATTTATAGAGTTACCGATAGGTTTTGAAGCTCAAGTTAGACCAAGAAGTGGTTTGGCTGCAAAAAAAGGAATTACAGTATTAAATGCACCTGGTACTGTTGATGCAGATTATAGAGGCGAAATAGGTGTCATTCTTGTTAACTTATCTAACCAAGAGTTTACAATTGAAAATGGCGAGCGTATAGCACAATTAGTAATTGCTAAGCATGAGCGTGCAGAATGGATAGAGGTAGAAACATTATCTGAAACCTCTAGAGGAGAAGGAGGATTTGGTAGTACAGGAACTAAATAAAAAACCATGAAATCAATCATCACAGTAATTACTCTGTTATTAATTAGTAATACAGCTTTATTAGCCCAAGACAATTCAGAAAAAATTGTTGATGTCGCTTATGATGCATGTGATTGTATTGGTAAAATTGAAACAAATTTAAGTAAAGTTCAAAAAAGCGAAGAGATTAAAGCTTGCATAACCTCTGCAAATATGGCTTGGCAAATTAACAAGTCTATGGTTGCTGTTTCGGATAAAGTCAATGAGTCTTTAACTAAAACAGACACTTTAACTGTTGCTTCAGACAAACTAAATATTGTAATATCTGATGCAGATTATCAAGAAATAGAAACCTATCTTGTAGATACTTGTGGTGATATGGAAACCATTTATTTTACAGAAGATGAAGCTTTAGAAAACTCATATTCAAATAAAGAAAAAGCTACAGAATACTACAATAAAGGTTTAATCGCTTATGATAATCAAGAGTTTAAAAAAGCACTTTCATTTTATAAAAAAGCAATAAAAGAAGATAAAAATTTTGCATTTGCTTGGGACAATTTGGGACGTACTTATAAAGAGTTAGGTGATTATAAAGAATCAATTAAGTGTTATAAAAAATCACTAAAAATAGATCCAAAAGGAGGAATGCCTTTAATGAATATTGCAGTTACTTATGGTTATCTAGAACAATTTGATAAAGCTAAGAAAGCATACAGGCAATATGGCAAAGTTTTTAAAAATGACCCAGAAACTTATTATGGTTTAGGACGTATTTATGCTTTGGATAACGATTTTGAAAATGCTTTAGATAATATGATGCAAGCTTACGTGTTATATATTGAAATGCAATCACCTTATAAAAACGATGCCGAAAAATTTATTGCAATATTGTATCAAGAGCTAGAAAATCAAGGTAAACAAGACGTATTCAATACAATAGCAAAAAAATATAATATTCAAATTACAGACAATTAAATATGAAAATAATAGTACCTATGGCAGGACGAGGTTCTCGTTTAAGACCACACAGTTTAACAGTACCAAAACCATTAATTCCTGTAGCAGGACAACCTATTGTCCATAGATTAGTAAAAGATATAGCAAAAGTATTAGACCAACCAATTACAGAAGTTGCTTTTGTATTAGGTGATCCAGCTTGGTTTGGTGATGATGTTGTTGCTAGTTTGAAAGATTTAGCAACCAGTTTGGGTGCCAAAGCATCTATATACAGACAAGATAAACCCTTGGGTACAGGACATGCAATCATGTGTGCTAAAGAGAGTCTATCTGGACCAGCAGTTATTGCTTATGCAGATACTTTAATACGTGCAGATTTTAATCTAGATCCAGAGGCAGATGCTGTTATTTGGGTAAAACAAGTAGAACAGCCGGAAGCCTATGGTGTGGTTAAATTAAACGATAATAAAGAGATTGTTGAGCTTGTTGAAAAACCAGAACAATTTGTTAGTGATTTAGCAGTTATTGGTATATACTATTTTAAAGAAGTTAGCCAACTAAAAGACCAACTTCAAACCGTTTTAGATAATAATATTATTAATGGTGGAGAATACCAAATTAACGATGGTATTAAAGGGATGATGGCAGACGGTAAAGTTTTTAAAACTGGTGAAGTAAGCGAGTGGATGGACTGCGGAAACAAAAACATTACACTTCAAACTAACCAACGCATGCTAGGCTTTTTAACAGCAGATGGAGAAGAGCAATTAGTAGCATCTACCGTAAAAAATGAAAACTCAACAATTATAGAGCCTTGTTATATTGGTGAAAACGTGGTGCTAAAAAACACGACCATTGGACCTTACGTTTCAGTTGGAAATAATTGTGTTATAGAAAATTCAACAGTTAAAAATAGCTTAATACAAAATCATACGTCTATAAAAAATGCTAATTTAGACGAAGCAATGATTGGTAACCATGTCAAGTATGATGGTAAATTCACCAAAATTAGTATAGGTGATTATTCGGTTTTAGAATAGTTTACCCTTTTTTTGTTATAAATATAAATCAGTTAGTGTTTAGCGCAGCATTCAAAAACATGAAAAAACAGTTTTACATAGTACTTATTACCTTCAGTTTGTTTTTAGTACCAAAGGTTAATTTTGCACAAGTGGATTTTGACGCTAAACCTAATGATGATTTAGGTGATGTTTCTGATGCTTTTCAAGAGCATTTTTTTGAAGCTCTAAAACAAAAAGGGATAGAAAATTACCAACGTGCAGTGGACAACCTCTTAAAATGTATTGCTTTGGACGATAGTGATGCTATTTTATATTTTGAATTAGGTAAAAACTACAATAGTTTAAAAAACTTTGGTGCAGCAGAAGATGCATTAAAAAAAGCAGTTGCTAAAGTACCAGATAACGAATGGTTTTTAGATGAATTGTATAGCACATACATTCAGCAAAAAGAATACAAAAAAGCCATAAAAACGGTTAAGCAATTGGTTAAATATCATCCAGATTATAAGGAGGATTTAGCCAACATCTATATGCAAACAGGCGATTTTAAAGAAGCGCTTAAAATTTTAGACGAGCTAGATGACGAGCTAGGTATCAACAAAGAGCGAGACATTTTACGCAATAGAATTTACAACGCAACAGGACGTAAAAAAGACCAAATTGCAAACTTAGAAGATCGTGTAGATAAAAACCCAGAATCAGAAGACACCTACCTACGTTTAATTTATCGTTACAGTGAAAGTGGTGACCTTAAAAAAGCATTTGAAACTGCTAAAAAATTACTTGAAGTAAACCCAAAGTCAGAGCTTGTACATTTGGCTTTATATAAATTTTATTTAGAAGAAGGTAGTAATGATAAAGCTATTGCGTCTATGAAAGTGGCTTTACAAAGTTCTAAAATTAACCCAGAATCTAAAATAAAAGTATTGGCAGATTTTGTCAAATTTGTTAGTAAAAATCAACAGTATGAGCAGGATTTGGTAGAGGTCACCTCTATGTTAACTAAAATTGAATCTTCTGGTAAAACCTTAGTAGAGTTAGCACAATATTATTTGCTTAAAGGCGAAAAACAAAAAGCACTAAATTTTTATGAAGAAGCTTTACAAAAAGAAGAGGAAAATTTTGGTATTTTACGAAACATAATCTTATTACATATAGACTTAAAACAATTTGATTTAGCCGAAGCACGAAGTAATGAAGGTTTAGAAGTTTTTCCTGCACAACCTGTATTATATTTAGCAAATGGTGTTGCGTTAAACTATTTAAATCGTCCAAAAGAGGCTATAAATAGTCTAGAAACAGGATTAGATTATATTATAGATGACACTAAAATGGAAATTGATTTTTATAATCAATTAGCTAAAGCATACACAATAACTAACAATTTATCTAAAGCTAAGGCGTTTACAGATAAAGCTAAAAAATTAGAAGATACCAATTAATGAAATTTAAAACACACATAGCAGTAACTGTATTACTTTTAATAATAATAGCTTCTGGATGCAAGGGATCCAAAACATTAGTGTCTGATGGCCAAGTTGATTCTGGTTTAAAAGTTAAACAACTTATTAAAAACAGTATAAATGCTAATATAGATTTTACCACTTTAATTGCTAGACTTAAAATAGGAACAGCTCAAAAAGGTAGCTCTCAAAACTATACCGTTAGTCTTAAAATAGAAAAAGATAAGCAAATACTAATTACATCCACTCCTGTATCAATAGTTAGAGCGTTAATAACACCAACTAGAGTCGCTTTTTATAATAAATGGGATAACACTTATTTTGATGGTGATTTTGACTATTTAAGTAATCTTTTAGGGACTGATTTAGATTTTGATAAAGTTCAAAACATGTTATTGGGTCAATCGTTATTTAATTTAAACGACGACAAGTATCAATTATCTGCAAACGATAAATCTTATATTTTAGAACCTAAAAAACAACGTGATTTATTCGAGTTGTTTTTGTTTGTAAATCCTAGTCATTTTAAAATGGATTCTCAAGAAATATCTCAACCTAAAAACAAACGTATTTTACATATTGATTATTTAACTTATCAAGAAGTAGATAATAAAACAATACCAGAACAGACTAAAATTTTGGCTGTTGAGGACGAAGACGAATTAGAGATTAATCTAGAATTAAAATCTGTTAAATTAAACGAAAACATTCGTTTTCCGTTTAAAATTCCATCTGGTTTTACAAAAATTGAATTGTAATATATGAAGCTTCGTTTACTACTTTTAAGTATTACATTTTTAGTATTGATGGGCAATACTTCCGCTTTAGCGCAAAAAAATAAAATAGACCAATTAGAAGCTCAGCGTTTAGAGATTAAAAATCAGATTAAACAAATTAATAATTTGTTGTTTAAAAATCAATCTAAACATAAAAGTCAAACCTCTTTAATAGAGGATTTAAATTATAAATTAAATGTTAGACGTAACTTAATTAAAGTAACCAATCAACAAGCTAATTTAATAACTAGGTCTATTAATACTAATCAAAAAAAGATTTCTAATCTTAGAGAAGAATTAGCCATTTTAAAAGATAATTACGCTAAAACTATACGTAATACCTACAAAAATAAAAGTAGTCAAAGTCGCGTCATGTTTTTATTGTCCTCTAATGACTTTAGACAAGCTTATAAGCGTTTACAGTACATGAATCAGTACTCTAAATACCAAAAGCAACAAGGAGAGAATATTAAAGTAAAAGCAGCTAAACTGCAAAGTTTAAATTTAGAATTAAGTAAGCAAAAAGCAGATAAAGACAAACTTATTGCAGAAAATAGAGAAGTACAAAAAGCTTTAGAGGTAGATATGAAACAACATGAGCAAATCATGGCATCTATTAAAAAAGACCTTAAAAAATATACTGCTCAGGTTAAACAAAAGCAGAAAGAAGCTAAAGCAATTGATCGAGAGATTGATAGAATAATCAAGGAAGCTATTGCTAATTCTAATAAAAAAGCTGGTAAAACTAATACCAAAGCTAACTCGTCAACCACATTTGCCTTAACACCCGAAGCTAAACTATTAGCAGCAGATTTTTTGAGTAATAAAGGAAAACTAATCTGGCCAGTCGAAAAAGGTTTGGTTAAGGTAAAGTATGGTATACAACGTCATCCAACAGATGCCTCATTATCTATAAACAGTAGAGGTGTGCGTATTGCTACCGAAGAGAATGCTATTGTAAGAACCGTTTTTAAAGGAGAAGTTTTAAAAATTATTGTTCAAAAACGTGGTAATCCAACAGTTTTAATAAAGCATGGTAATTATATTACAGCTTACCACAACCTTAAAAAGATTTATGTAAAAACTGGAGATAAGGTGGCTACTAAACAACAGATTGGTGAAGTGTTTACTGATGGTACTGGTGAAACCCTTTTATGGTTTAGTTTGTATAAAAACAATAGCTCAATCAATCCAGCCGAGTGGATTTATAAAATGTAAAATTTATAATTTTATAAAAAAGAAATAAAAATTAAAAACCCACTGCTTATACAGTGGGTTTTTATATTATTCAAATAATGCTTTTAGTTCAGTAGCATCATTAGGTTTCATTTTTCCTGCTAATACTAAACTTAATTGTTTTCGTCTTAAAGCTGCGTCAAATCTAGATTTTTCTAAATCAGATTCTGGCACTAATTCTGGTACAGTAACAGGTGTTCCTGTTTCGTCTACTGCAACAAACGTATAAATAGCTTCATTAGCTTTAGATCTGCTTCCAGACTCTCTGTCTTCTACCCAAACATCAATATAAATTTCCATTGAGGTTTTAAATGCTCTTGAAACTTTTGCTTCAACAGTAACAACACTTCCTAAAGGAACTGCTTTATTAAAAGCAACATGATTTACAGATGCTGTTACAACAATACGTCTAGAGTGACGTCGTGCACTAATACTTGCAGCACGATCCATTCTAGCTAGCAATTCGCCACCAAAAAGGTTGTTTAATGGATTAGTTTCACTAGGTAAAACCAAATCTGTTAATATGGTTCTAGAGTCTTCTGCTGTTCTTGAGTTCATGGTTTTTTTCTTTTCAAGCGCAAAGGTAAGCTGATTTAAATATTTTGAGAGTAGATTTTACAATTTATTAAGAATAAAAAAACCTTAAAGCGTTATCTACTTTAAGGTTTTTATAATCTATTTAGTACTTAGTTTAGTCTATAGCTTTAATAAGCAACCAAGCGTCTTTATTTTGTTCTGCTCTAATGGTGTTTAAAGCTTCAAATGCGTCTTCTCTTGACGTATAACTTGCATAAGCTACTTGGTGTAAACCATGTCTGTTTTTACCAATTTTACGCGCTTTAAATCCTTCGTCTTGTAATTGAGCTACTTTTTTGTCAGAGTTTTTTTCTTCTCTAAAAGCACCAGCAACAATGTGATATTGTCCAGATTGCTTGTTAACTTGTAAAGTTATAGCAGGTAAAGGGTTGTTTATTACAAAGGTTGCTTCTTGGATTTGGCTATCTAATTTTGTGTTAGCTTCTTCTTGCGCTATTTGATTATGTTGGTTTACAGTGTTAAGGTAGTTATTAAAACCTAAACCAGATATTCCTAAAGCAATAACAGCTACAGCAGCATATTTTAAATACGGTTTGCTATTGCGTTCTTCTATAGTTTCAGTTATAGGAATAACTTTTTCAATAGCTTCCTCTGTAATAACCTCTTCTTTAGGTTGTATAACGTCTCTTGTGATAGCTGGTGATACAAATTGAGATAATCCAAAAGCATCAGTCAAATAATTGATGTGATAAGATGGACTAAATTCTATTTTACCTTCTTGGTTGTAAACAAGGTCACCAATATTTTCAAAATTTAAAGTTTTACCTTCAGACAAATAAGATCTTAAAGACTTAACATGTTTTGATAAATTTTGTAATGCAGTTTCAAAAGATATTTTTTCTACATCAGCTATATATCTAGCAAGTAACCCATCATTAGTTTGGATTTGCTCGTTAAAAGCTAAACTTTTTGTAGGTGCATAAAATGCATTAGTACTATCGTGTACTTGTGCAGATTGACGTTGTGTTAAAAAAGAACCAAATTCTGGTACTGTAACACAATCATATCTGTATAATAAATCGCTTATATATTGTTCTAATTGCATAAAACAAAGTTAGAATTTTTTGAAAACCAATAAAATTTAGGGCTAATTATTTATTAACAGATTTAAATTTCTTTTCTTGTAGTTTCAAAATCAGTATAATAAAAATGAACGAAGACCATTTAAAATACACTTTAGCTTTACAACATGTCTCAAAAATAGGTGATACAACTGCAAAAAAGTTAATTAAACATTGTGGAAGTGCTGAAGCGGTTTTTAAAGAGAAAAAAGAAAACCTATTAAAAATTGATGGTATTGGTCAAATTATTTTAAACGAATTATTTCTAACCAATCACCTTGATGCTGCTGAAGATGAGTTGAGATTTATTAAAGATGAAAACATAAAATACCATCATTTTACTGATGACACTTATCCTCAAAATTTAAAACATTGTATTGATAGTCCAATTTTACTATTTGAAAGCGGAAACATAAATTTAAACAATAAACATATTATAAGTATTGTAGGAGCTAGAAAAATAACGACTTCAGGTATTGCTTTTTGTGAGAAATTAGTCGAAGAATTAGCTATTTACAAACCAATTATAGTTTCTGGTTTTGCTTATGGTACAGATATTACTGCACACAAAGCAGCAGTAAAAAACAACTTACAAACTATTGGTTGTTTAGCACATGGATTAAATCAAATTTATCCAAAGGTCCATAAAAAATATGTTGCTGAGGTTGAAAATAATGGAGGTTTTTTCTCAGATTTTTGGAGCAGTGATAGTTTTGATCGTAATAATTTTTTAAAACGTAACCGTATAATTGCAGGCATAAGCCAAGCCACTATTGTTATTGAGTCTGCCGAAAAAGGTGGTAGTCTGGTTACAGCAGATATTGCAAATTCATATAACAGAGATGTTTTTGCTGTTCCTGGTCGAGTTACAGATAGTCAAAGTGTTGGTTGCAATAATTTAATAAAACAACAAAAAGCACATTTACTATCTACACCATTAGATGTACCTTATATTTTAAATTGGCAATTAGAGGATTTGAAAAAACCAGTAGTACAAAAGCAATTATTTGTGCAGCTTGATGATAACGAAAAAACAATTTATAACTTTTTGAAGCAAAATGACAAGCAATTATTAGACAGTATTGCTATAAATTGCAATATGCCAACTTATAAACTAGCTGGCATATTGCTTAATATGGAATTAAAAGGAGTGGTTAGACCTCTACCTGGAAAATTGTTTGAGGTTATTTAGATATTATATTAATATCCAACTTTAGCTCTAACTCTTGCTAATACCTCATTAGCAACTTTTTTAGCTTTTTCGGCACCTTTTTCTAAAGCTGCATCAACTTCATCAAGGTTAGCCATGTAATGGTTATAGCGTTCACGTTCGGTTTCAAAAGTAGCTAGGATTAATTCAAAAAGCGCTTGTTTAGCATGACCATAACCGTAATTACCGTTTTCGTAATTAGCTTTCATTGTAGCTAGTTGCTCATCATTAGCCAATAATTTATATAAAGCAAAACAGTTACATGTAGACCAATCTTTTGGTTCTTCAAGAGGTGTACTATCTGTAGCAATAGACATAATTTGTTTACGTAATTTTTTTTCTGGTAAAAAAATATTGATCGTATTACCCTTGCTTTTACTCATTTTTGCACCATCAGTTCCAGGAATTAGCATATTGCTTTCTTGAATTTTACCTTGTGGTATAACAAAAGTTTCGCCTAATTTGGCATGAAATCTAGAAGCCACATCACGTGTCATTTCAATATGTTGTAATTGGTCTTTTCCAACAGGTATAATATCTGCGTCGTACAATAAAATATCTGCAGCCATTAACATTGGATAAGTAAATAATCCAGCATTAACATCCTCCAAACGGTCTGCTTTATCTTTAAAACTGTGAGCTAACGTTAAACGTTGATACGGAAAAAAACAGCTTAAATACCATGATAACTCTGTACATTGTGGTATATCAGATTGTCTATAAAACACGGTTTTTTCAATATCTAAACCTAATGCAAGCCACGTTGCTGCTGTAGAGTAGGTGTTGTTTTTAAGTGTCTCAGCATCTTTGATTTGAGTCAAAGAATGCATGTCTGCAATAAATAAAAACGATTCGTTTTTGTCATCATTAGATAACGCAATTGCAGGACGTAATGCTCCCATAATGTTTCCAAAATGTGGTGTTCCTGTACTTTGTATTCCTGTAAGTATTCTTGACATAATAATAAATCTGTTGTAAAAGCAAAGGTAATTTTTTTAGTAGAATACCTCAATTAATTTAGTTAGTTTTGACAGATAATGATTGTATTTAGATATATTTTTTGGACATTTTACCGTATTTGGTTTTATGTTATGGTTGCTTTACCAATCATAATTTTATTTCCGCTTTTAATTCTTTCTATTTTAAAAGAATCTTGGTATCCCTATTTTTTTAAATTAGCACGCATTTGGGCTAGATTTATATTAATTGGTATGGGTTTACCAACCAAAACAGAATACCAGCAAAAACCTGAAGCCAATAAAAGTTACATGTTTATAGCTAATCATACGTCTATGATTGACATTATGTTAATGTTAGTTACTGTTAAAAATCCTTTTGTTTTTGTTGGAAAAGCTGAGTTGTCAAAAATTCCTTTATTTGGTTTTTTCTATAAACGCACCTGTATTTTAGTGGATCGTAGTAGTGCTAAAAGTAGGCAAGCTGTTTTTTTAAGAGCGCAAAGAAGACTTAAACAAGGGTTAAGTATTTGTATTTTTCCTGAAGGATTGGTACCTGAAGAGCATGTGCTTTTGGACCAATTTAAAGATGGTGCTTTTAGATTAGCTATTAATCACAAAACACCAATTGTGCCTATTACGTTTGCCGATAATAAAAAACGTTTTTCATATACCTTTTTTAGTGGTGGACCAGGAATTTTAAGAGCTAAAATGCATCAATTTATTCCTACGGAAGGTTTAACTACAGATGATACTAAAGTATTAAACCAACAATCAAGACAAGTTATTTTACAGCAATTACAATTATTCAGTATTCAATAAACTTTGTTTCAGAAATCTCTTCAAAAAATACTTTAAATTCTTTTAAAGCAGATTTTATATTAACTTTAAGAGAAGAATTACCCCTCCAACAGTGTTTTATTAATAGTAAATACTTGAAGAGCTTTTATTCAATTTCATTAGAATTAATTTAGCGTTTAATCTATATTAATTAATTGTGTTTTAGAAATTAACGTGCCAATTTCAGAGGTCCCTTCAACAAATATTTTAAGTTCTTTTTGATAGTAGATTGGGACAGTAATATTAAGGGAAGAGTTAGCTTCTATAGTTATGTTTGGTTGCCAATAAATTGCACCAAATTCTCTAAAAGTTGAATTTGAAAAAGAAGGATATAGAGGTGAATAATACTCTTTTTCTGTTGTAAAACCTACCGGAAGCTTAAGTTTTGTAAGTCTTGTTTTTTTAGAGTAATATTCGTGAGGTGAAAATGTATATATATGTATAACTTGTGCAAAACGACCAGGAACCTTACCATAAAATATCTCTTTTACCATATTTGTGTTTATATTTTCAATTACCCAAATATTAAAAGTTACTTCTTTATCATTTAAATAAACTCTAACTAGTGGTCGATTAAATTTATCGTCATCTACATTAGAAACTGATCCAAGTTCTTCAGAGTCTGGTTCGAGTCCTTCAGAGTCTAATTCGATACCTTCAGATTCTGAGGAAGAATTTTGTTCATCACGTTTTGTGTCAATTCCTTTAGGTGAAAATCCGTCTCCATCATATTGGTAGCCTTTAAAGGTTAAAAATTGAATTATAGTTTCACCGGTAGGATTCATTAAATCCTTCATTTTAATATTTCTTAGCATTGTTACACCACCATAAGGTTTATTGTCCAGTTTTCTTTTATTTCCTGAAAGAATTACTTCATCTAATATTGTTATATCTTTAGATAAATCTCCAAAATCAGATGTCTCTAATTCAATATCCTTGTTAGTTATTAAGTAGTTTTTATTGAATGTGTCCTTTAAATAACTATTGCTATATTGCAAGTAGGGTGTTATTTTATATATGTTATCGTTGATTTTTAAACCAAAATCTACGGTACTATTCTTTTTAATAAATGTGTTTTTTAAAACTAAAGGATTTTGATCGTTACTAATTTCTCTAATTAATTTGTTTGCTTTGGAAAAGATCAATACCGATTGATTAGATTTTATTTTTTTATTAAAAGTTGCTGTAATATCTATACCTGTTTCAAAATCAAAATAACTGTCTGTCGCGTTATTAAAAATATCATCCCAATTATATTTGCTCCAACCTTGAGTTAAAAGCAATAAATCTAAATCCTTATAATTATTATTAAAATAGTATTGTGGGTTTTCTATATGTCCTTTCACATAGGGTTTTAATGCTATCTGTGATTTAATGGTATTAGTCGGTTTGTAAGCTTTAGTTTCTGTTGGTAAAAAAGAGGCGCTTAAAAAGAGTTTTTCACTAGAATTGTTTGTTAATATAGTCGTTATTGAATCACTTTTAATTTTAGAGTTTGATATGTTTAATTGATTCTGAAATTCTTCAAAATCATTAAAGATTAATCTTTCAATAACTGGGATATTATTTTCATTAAAAATTGTTACGATATTTATTCCTTTAGGGAGTTCATTCTTTTTTAAAATTAAAGTATATGTCTTATCGGTATTATTAAAATTAAAATAAATGTTTTTAAAGCTTCTAGTGTTATGAGTTAGTATCCTATATTTTTTATTTTTAAGCTTTGTTAAAGAGACATCATTTGTCAAAATGTTTAAAATAAAATAATCGTCAATAACATTAGTGTTAAGTGTTATACCTATTAACTCTGGTGAATTAGTTTTTTTGTGTATCACTGTTCCATTAGTTAATGTTGCTTCAAAAGTGTAAATTTCATTTTCTTTTGTAAAGAAACTTACACTTCCTAAGCCTAAATGATTAGTATTAAATTGGCCAATAACTGTTCCTGACCTATTTTTAATTTTTCCTTTAGATATTTTTACCCCTCTATTATTAACATCTTTGATTAATATTCCAATGTTGTTGATTGTATTAGAAATTAGGTGACCACCTTCTGGGAAAATTTTAAATTCATAGAACTTTTTTTCGTTAATTGAAATTTTATTGTCTCTTTCTCGATCCGATAGGACTGTTATTTTTTGAATGAATGAATGATCTTCATTAAAATTTTTCATCCAATTTGTAGAGGCTTTTAGGTAATATGCATTTTTTGTAAATGTAGAATCTATAAGTATATTTCCATGTCCAATACCGTTTTTAATATGAATTAGGTGTTGTTCTTTTTGTTTTCCATTTTCATCAAAAATAGAAACATAAAGGTTAGAGGTGGTTTTATGGAGTGTATTAGAATTTTGTTCTGTAACGTAGGCTTGAAACCAAATTTCTTCACCTTTTATGAAGGTAGTCTTATTTAAATGAAGATAAGGTAGTTCTCGGGTGTCTTGAAAATAATTTGTATATAAACTGTCTATATTTTGCGCTTTTAATGGTGTTGAAAATAACGTTATTAAAAATAAAGTGATTGATGTTTTTTTTATTAAAAGTTTATTAACTAGCTGCAAGAGTATAATGAACATTATAGCGTTTTATTGTTTGATAATTATTGTTTTGTTATGTAAATATATAAAAAAAAGCTACCCTTGGCACAGAGTAGCTTGATATAAAAATCACCTAATAAAAGGTCACTTAAAAATTAAAATTTATAATTTAACCCAGTGTACACACCAATAATGTAAGGGTTAAAGTTTCCAGAAGTATCACTAAATGCATTGAGTTGATACTTAAAAGTAGGTTCGATATTTAAAATTACAGATTTAGAAAAATTGTAATTTAATCCTAACCCAAAATTAGCACTAAAACTTAAATCGTTAATATTGTTGGCTTGTCCAATTTCGGTTTTAAAACCATCATACTCTGACACCAATGCATTATCATCTAGTACAAACGAGCTAAACCCACCAATAATATTTAAATTAAATTTTTTATTTATTACAGCATATTCAACCTCTACAGGAATTTCAAAATAAGAAATACGTTGACTTAAAGCTACATTTTTTAACAGTCCAATATTTGTGGTTTCTAACACAAGATTACTACTACTAATAATGTTCATCGTATGATTGTTAATTGCGTTAAAATTTACGTTACGCATTTCTTTAGGGTTAGGTATAGTACTTACGTTTTCGTAGACAATAACATTATCTGTATCATAACTTAAATCAAGTCGGTTAACACCAGATCTAAGTGTAAGTTTATCATTAAGTGCATAACCAACTTTTACACCATAGCTTGTGTTAATTTCACCAGATTTATTATTAGTATTAAACTCTTCCGCAATGTGAGACCCTTCACCAAATGTATTATAGTATACAGGAGCTACATTCGCATTAACCTTCCATTTTTTGCTGTTTTCCGTAGTGTCTTTAATGTCCTCTTCCGACACTTCGTTTTTAGCAATAGCGTCCTCTATGTTTTCTTTATCATTAATGGACTTTTCTTCTGCTGTTTTGTTTTCAGCAAGTAGAACGGTGTTGTTAGGTTTATTTTTGTTTTCAGTTTTATTTACAAAAAATGTATTGACCGTATTAGATTGCTTTTTTATATTGTTTTCTGCAACTGTGTTTCTTTTATCTTTAGAAGAAATCGAGCGATTTGTGTTAAAGCTATTTTTTTTGTTTTTTGTTGAAGCGATACTATTCGACACTTTGTTTTTTGTATAGCTTGTTGCTTTGTTTTTAATTGAAGCTATTGTTTTTTTAGAGTTGTTTTTATTTACTAAGTTACTGTTGTTAGTGCTTTTTGTTTCAGAAGTAGTTTTGTTAGATACGATATTTGTATTTGTTTTGTTTTTGAAAGTGTTTGTTACCGTTGATGTTTGACTTGTTTTAGGTGTTGTAACTACAGGTTTTGAGCTAGGTATTAAGACTGAATTATCTTTAGTCTCAGAGTTGGGTGATTGTGGTGTTAAGTTATTTTTAGTCGGATTATCACCATTTGTATTAACGACATTAGGTGTGTTTAATTGATCTTTAGTATTGAAAATGGTTTGACCTAAAAACAATAGCAATACAAACGAAGCAGCAACACCTGCAACTTTTAGCCATATAGGTAAAATTAAAACGGTTCTGTCATTGTCTTTTTCTTTTAACTTAGATTGAATTTGCTGCCAGTTTTTAGGGTCTGGTTTAGCTTCAAAATCTTTAAATTTTTCTTGAAAAAGACGGTCTATGTTCTTTTTGTTACTCATTATAATGATTGAGCGTTTAAACTCTTTTTATAGTCTAATATTTTTTCTTTTAACAATTTTCTTGCTCTAGCTAAATTGGATTTTGTTGTTCCTGTTGTAATAGCTAATGCTTGGGCTATTTCTTTGTGAGAGTAGCCATCCAATGCGTAAAGGTTAAATACCAATCGGTATCTATCTGGTAACTCTTGTATGCATTGCAATAAAAAATCGATGTCAACTTCGTCATCATCAATTTCTATTGTGTCATCTACTAAAGCATCTTCGTTTACAATGTCAAATACCTTTTGATTTCTGTAACGTTGTAAGGCAATATTTATGGTGATTCGTTTTAACCAACCTTCAAAACTGCCTTTGTTTTTATATTGCTTTATTTTGTCAAATATGGTTAAAAAAGCATCTTGTAAATTATCTTCAGCTTCGGCATAACTTCTCGAATACTTCAAGCTTACTGAGAATAACTTGCTTGAAAAAAGCTGATATAACTCACTTTGGGCTTTGGTATCATTAGATTTACATTTATGTATGAGTTGGTCTAAACTCAATTTATATAAAGGTATTAATTAATGAAAATACTTAGTCAACAACTTCAATTTCATAGGTCATATACGTCCCATCAGCTCCTGTGTTTACTGCTGGTTCGTCCTCTCTTAAAAATTTAAATACATGTACTCCAGTTTCTGAAGCAGTAAAATTAAAAGAAGCTTCCACTTCTTCATCAAGTATGCTACAGTTGTCGGTTGTAATTACCGAGTTTAAAATAGCTATTTTACTGGTGTTACCTTCTACATCATAAAAAATATCTTGAAAAAAATAACAACTTGTAGGTCTAATATATGTTAAATCTATTTGATAGGTTTGTCCAACTTGGAAATACTCTGGCATGGTCACACTTTCAATAGGTAACACTTCTACATAAGCAGTTAAGTTTGGGGTGCTATCATCAAGACTACAAGATAAATTTAACAGTATAAGTAAGACAAAAAATATTTTTTTCATTTTTAAAATAAACTATAGTTTTTTAATAGATGCAGATTTTGACAAAAGGTTGCGTCTTAAACCAAAAAAATCCCGATATAATCGGGATTTTAATATTAAACGCTTTCTTTAATAGCTGTTTTAATTTTTTGTTCCAGCTCATCAAATAGTTCTGGATTATCTTTTATAATTAGTTTTACAGCATCACGACCTTGTCCTAATTTTGTGTCTTGATAACTAAACCAAGATCCACTTTTCTTGACAATTTCTTTTTCTACTGCCACATCTAATATTTCACCTACTTTACTAACACCTTCACCATACATGATATCAAACTCAGCCATTCTAAAAGGAGGTGCAACTTTGTTTTTCACCACTTTTACTCTGGTTTTGTTACCTAAAACAGATCCATTACTGTCTTTTATTTGTGTAGATCGTCTTATATCTAACCTAACAGAAGCGTAAAATTTTAATGCATTTCCTCCAGTTGTTGTTTCTGGGTTACCAAACATGACACCAATTTTTTCACGTAATTGGTTAATAAATATTACTGTACAATTAGTTTTGCTAATAGAGGCTGTTAATTTTCTTAAAGCTTGTGACATTAATCTAGCGTGTAATCCCATTTTAGAATCTCCCATTTCTCCTTCAATTTCACTTTTAGGAGTTAATGCTGCTACAGAATCCACAACAACTATATCAATAGCACCAGATCTAATTAAATTATCAGCAATTTCTAAAGCTTGCTCACCATTATCTGGTTGAGATATAATAAGGTTGTCAATATCAACACCTAATTTTTCAGCATAAAATCTATCAAAAGCATGTTCTGCATCAATAAAAGCTGCAATACCACCTGCTTTTTGCGCCTCTGCAATAGCGTGAAGCGTTAAAGTTGTTTTACCAGAAGATTCTGGTCCATAAATCTCTACGACTCTACCTCTAGGGTATCCACCAACACCTAAAGCGATATCTAAACCTAAAGATCCAGAAGGGATAGCTTCTACATCAACAACTGCAGCATCACTCATTTTCATTACGGTTCCTTTACCATAAGCTTTATCTAGCTTATCTAGTGTTAATTGCAGTGCTTTAAGTTTAGCGTCTTTTTCTTTACTCATACGTCAATTTTTATTAAAATAATTCTATGCTAAAATACTACTTTTTTAAATAATTTTAATTTTCTCACGCAACCTTTTTAAAGTTTTTGCATCTACTTATTGAAGTGGAAAAGATAAGCTATGAAAAAGAAAATTTAATCTGCTTTTTGAAATGTTTAATCCTTTTAAAATTAAAGGTATGAAATATTTAAAAAAAATAGTGTTTATTAAATCATTAGGCGTTTCAGTTACTGTTTTACTCAATAGTAGCTGTAAAGCCGATGGAGGTTAACTCAATAATATTTTTTTAATTAAATTTAAAATATATTAACGAGTTAGTCTATTAAAAGTCCTTTGCAAAGCGCTAGGGACTTTTTTTTAATAAATATTAAACACAATTAGATTTACACCACTTCAATTTTGTTAATTAATTTAAAATAATACCTTTGCATAAACTTTTTAATAACACTTAAAACTAGGTATAGCATGCAACTGTACAACAAATTAAGCGCTAACGAAAGAGCAGAACTTATAGAAAAAGCTGGAAAAGATCGTTTAACACTATCTTTTTATCAGTATGCTCAGATTAGCAATCCACAACAATTAAGAGACCAATTATTTATTAAATGGGACAGTTTAGATGTCTTAGGTCGTATTTATGTCGCTACTGAAGGGATTAATGCACAATTATCACTTCCAGCAGATCAATTTGAAGCTTTTAAAAACCATTTAGATGGTATCAGTTTTTTAAAAGACGTAAGGCTAAACATTGCAGTTGAGCAAGACAACATGTCTTTTTTAAAGCTTAAAGTAAAAGTTCGAGAAAAAATAGTAGCAGACGGACTTAATGATGATACTTTTGACGTCACTAACAAAGGTGTGCATTTGTCAGCAAAAGATTTTAATGATATGCTATCCAATCCAAATACAGTTTGTGTGGATATGCGTAATCATTATGAAAGTGAAATTGGTCATTTTGATGGAGCTGTAACACCAGATGTTGACACTTTTAGAGAGTCTTTAGATATTATTGAAGCCGATTTACGTGAACATAAAGAAGAAAAAAATCTACTAATGTATTGTACTGGAGGAATCCGTTGCGAAAAAGCAAGTGCTTATTACAAGCATAAAGGTTTTAAAAATGTTTACCAGTTAGAAGGTGGAATTATTGAATACACAAGACAGGTTAATGAAGAAGGTATTGAAAACAAGTTTATAGGTAAAAACTTTGTTTTTGACGAGCGTAGATCAGAAAAAATAAGCGATCACGTGATTGCAAAATGTCACCAATGTGGTACCTCATGCGACACACACGTTAATTGCGCCAACGATGCTTGTCATTTATTATTCATACAATGCGAAACTTGTAAAACCGAAATGGATAATTGCTGCTCAACAGCCTGTAAAGAAATACATGCATTACCATTTGAAGAGCAAAAAGCATTACGTAAAGGACAAGGTAACAGTAATGATATCTTTAAAAAAGGTCGTGCAGACCACTTACCATACAAAAAAGATTTGCGTAACATTTTTGAGACATTCAAAAAATAAATGCAAGTCATTAATTATTAAAAAGCGTGATAAATTTTATCACGCTTTTTTTATATTTTAAAGTCACCTAAATAATCTTATCTTTACAAATTAGAAGAGTTGTTACATTCGCTTACGCAAAAAACAACTAATTATTAATCTTCATCTTTAGGGTAACACCTTAAGATTCAATATATACACATAAATAGTATGGCTTGTCAAAGTTGCGCTACAGGAAAAGACGGACAACCAAAAGGTTGCAAAAATAACGGAACATGTGGTACAGATAGTTGCAATAAATTAACCGTTTTTGATTGGTTAGCAAATATGTCTGTTCCAAATGGAGAAAAACCATTTGATTGGGTAGAAGTTAGATTTAAAAATGGTCGAAAACATTATTATCATAATTCAGAAAATTTAACACTAAGTATTGGTGACATTGTTGCTACTCAAGCACAATCTGGTCACGATATAGGTATGGTTACCCTTACGGGAGAATTGGTTCGCGTTCAAATCAAACGAAAAAAAATAGACACCAAAAACGATATTCTAAAAATATATCGTAAAGCCTCTCAAAAAGATATAGATATCTGGAGTGAAGCGCGCGATAAAGAAGAACCAATGAAGGTTAAAGCACGTCAGTTTGCAATAGACTTGAAGCTATCTATGAAAATTTCGGATATTGAGTTTCAAGGCGATGCAAGTAAAGCTACTTTTTACTACACAGCTGAAGAGCGTGTGGATTTTAGAGAGCTTATAAAACTATATGCTAGAGAGTTTAGAATTAGAATAGAAATGAAACAAGTTGGGTTTCGTCAAGAAGCTTCAAGACTTGGTGGTATTGGATCTTGTGGACGTGAGTTATGTTGTTCAACTTGGTTAACAGATTTTAGATCTGTAAGTACTAGTGCAGCACGTTACCAACAATTGTCTTTAAATCCTCAAAAATTAGCAGGACAATGTGGTAAGCTTAAATGTTGTTTAAATTACGAACTGGATTCTTATTTAGATGCCTTAAAAGCATTTCCTAAATCTGACGTAAAATTATACACAGAAAAAGGAACTGCTGTTTGCCAGAAAACAGATATTTTTAAAGGTCATATGTGGTATGCCTATGAAGGCGAATGGATGAATTGGCATTTAATTACTACAGATCAAGCAAGAGAAATTATAGCAATTAATAAAAAAAGAGAAAAGGTTGCAAGTTTAGAAGAGTATGCAGCAGATCTTGTAATTGAAGATAAAGCAGAGTTTGAAAACGTTGTTGGTCAAGATAGTTTAACACGTTTTGATAGTCCAAAAGGCAATAAAAAACGTAGAAACAATAGAAACCGTAATAAAAAGAAACCACAACACGCTAAGACAGAAGCTAAAAGCAATAATAACAATAATAGGCCAAAACCTAAACAAGCCAATAAGCCTCAACAAAAAAATAAGTCTCAACAAACAAATAAAGCACAGCAAGGTAATCCTAATGCTAAGCCTAAGCCAAGACGTAAGCCAAACCGCAAAAAACCACAAAACAATAACAATAAGCCTAATGAAACTAAGTAATATTGCAATTGTTTTAATGTTGTTTTTAGTCCTATCCTGTGACTCAAATGCGGTTTTTGATAAATATCAAAGTGTCTCTACTTCCTGGAATAAAGAAGACGTTGTTAACTTCAAAATTAACGCGCCAGATTCATTAAATCCTTACAATCTGTTTGTAAATGTTAGAAATACTAATGATTATAAGTTTAGTAATCTGTATTTAATTGTTCAAATGAAGTTTCCGCACGGAAAAACAATTACAGATACACTTCAATACGAAATGACAGAAAAAAACGGAGCATGGTTGGGTCAAGGTTTATCTTCTGTAAAAGATAATAAGTTGTGGTATAAAGAAGGTGTTGTTTTTAAAGAAAACGGTACATATGACGTTACAATACAACACGCCATGCGCAATAATGGTGATGTAAATGGAGTTGTAAATTTAGAAGGTATCACAGATGTTGGTTTTAGAATAGAAAAAACAAAATAAAATGCGGTCACACTAAGCATAGTCGAAGTGTATATTAAAAAAGATATATTAGAGTTAGAATGGCAAATACAAAAAAAGAAGAAGTGTCAGGTTTTGAAAAATATATTCGTTGGTTTTGGATATTATTTTTAGTAGGTGTATTTTCAATAGTCTTATTTTTCTTATTAGCGTCTTGGGGAGCTTTTGGAGAGTTACCAGATCACACACAATTAGAAAATCCAAAAACTAATTTAGCTACTGAAATTATTTCGTCTGACGGAAAAACATTAGCTAAGTTTTATTTTAACGATAACCGTACTCCTGTACCGTTTAATGAACTACCTAAACATCTGGTAGAAGCCTTAATAGCAACAGAGGACGCCAGATATTATGACCATTCCGGTATTGATGGTCGTGGGACATTACGTGCAATATTAAAACCAGGAAGTGGTGGTGCAAGTACAATTTCTCAGCAATTAGCTAAACAATTATTACATGGTGAAGGGTCTTCAAATATCTTTACTCGTGTTATTCAAAAAGCTAAAGAATGGGTTATTGCTATACGTTTAGAACGTCAATATACTAAAGAAGAAATTATTGCTCAATATTTTAATATTTACGATTTCGGTAATAATGGAGATGGTATTAGATCAGCATCTAATATTTATTTTAACAAAGAGCCAAAAGATTTAAGTATTAAAGAGTCCGCAATGTTGGTTGGTATGTTTAAAAATTCATCATTTTACAACCCAATACCTTCAAGAAATCCTGTAGGTGTTAAAAACAGAAGAAATGTCGTGCTTTATCAAATGGAAAACTATGGCTACATTTCTAAAAAAGTAAAAGATTCTTTACAAAAAACAGAGTTAGATTTAGATTTTTCTCCTCAAACACATAGCACTGGATCGGCTACTTATTTTAGAGAGTATTTAAGAAGCTGGATGAAGGATTGGATGAATGATCCAAAAAATCGCAAACCAGACGGAAGTAAATATAATATTAATAGCGACGGTTTAAAAATTTATACAACTATAGATTCACGTATGCAAAAATACGCTGAGTTAGCAGTTTCTAGACATATGCCTAGGTTACAAGCTGAATTTTTTAATCAAAACACACCTGATCGTAATCAAACAGCGCCTTTTAGAGATTTAAACAAAAGTGAAATAAATAAACTACTTAACTCTCACATGAAACGTGGAGAAAGATGGAGAATTTTAAAGAAAGCAGGGAAATCGGATAAAGAAATAGTAGCATCCTTCCATAAGCCAACTAAAATGTCTGTATTTAAATGGAAAGATGGTAAAGCAAGTCAGGTTGATACAATAATGAAGCCAATAGATTCTATGCGTTATTACAAATCTTTCTTGCATCCAGGGATGATGAGTATGGATCCTCAAACAGGTCATGTAAAAGCATGGGTTGGAGGTATGGATTATAGGCATTTCAAATATGATATGGTTAAACAGGGTAAGCGTCAAGTGGGTTCTACTTTTAAACCGTTTGTTTATGCTACAGCTATAAACCAGTTACATATGTCACCATGTGATAAACTTCCATTAGCACCAATTACTATTGAAGCTAATAAATTCGGTAATCCAGAACCTTGGACACCAACTAATGATGGAGGTGATTATGATGGAGAAAAGACCTTGAAAGATGCTTTAGCAAATTCGGTTAACACTATAACAGCTAGATTAATGGATAAGGTTGGACCACAGCCTGTTGCTGAATTAGCTAAGAATTTAGGTATTACTTCAGAGATTCCTTTAGTGCCATCTATAGCACTAGGTACTCCAGACATTAGTGTGTATGAAATGGTAGGTGCTTATTCTGCGTTTGCAAATCAAGGGGTTTATACTAAACCAGTAATGATTACTACAATTGTGGATAAAAATGATACTGTGTTATATCAGTTTGTTCCAGAAACTAAAGATGTTTTAAGTGATGAAACAGCCTATGTTACAGTAAAACTAATGGAAGGAGTTACTCAAAGTGGTTCTGGAGGTAGACTTAGAGGTAAAGGACGTGATAAATGGAGAGCAGATTACAGAGAAATTATTACAGGTTATCCTTATGAGTTTACAAATCCTATAGCAGGAAAAACAGGTACAACACAAAACCAATCAGATGGTTGGTTTATGGGTATGGTGCCTAATTTAGTAACTGGTGTTTGGGTTGGAGCAGAAGATAGATCAGTACATTTTAGTAGTGTTAGATATGGTCAAGGAGCAGCTATGGCATTACCAATTTGGGGTATGTACATGAAAAGCTGTTATGAAGATGAAACATTAAACATATCAAAAGGTCATTTTAAAAAGCCTTCAAATTTAAGTATTGAGGTTGATTGTAGCAATTATCAACAAGATGATAGTGGGTCAGATGGATTAGACGTGCCAGAAGAGGATGTTCCAGATGAATTAGAAATGTAATAGACTTTATTTTCAATAAAAATAAAAAAGCCATTCATAACAGAATGGTTTTTTTATTTCTTAAATTTAAACCACAAAAATTCATAAAATAATGATTCTAAAAACAGTAAAATCTGTAGAAGATGCACTGCAAGGTGTACAAGATAATATGACCTTTATGTTAGGTGGTTTTGGTCTTAGTGGTATTCCAGAAAAAGCTATTGCAGAACTTGTAAAACGTAATGTAAAAGGTGTAACCTGTATTTCTAATAATGCTGGAGTAGACGATTTT
This sequence comes from Olleya sp. ITB9, assembly GCF_001315805.1. Classification (NCBI taxonomy): domain Bacteria; kingdom Pseudomonadati; phylum Bacteroidota; class Flavobacteriia; order Flavobacteriales; family Flavobacteriaceae; genus Olleya; species Olleya sp. ITB9. The sequence continues at coordinate 33,558 of NZ_BCBW01000038.1, read as the reverse complement.
GGTTTGGGCTTATTGTTACAAAAAAAACAAATCAAAAAAATGATATCTTCTTATGTTGGAGAAAATGATGAGTTTGAAAGACAAATGTTGTCAGGAGAATTGGATGTCGAGTTAATTCCGCAAGGGACTTTAGCAGAGCGTTGTCGTGCAGCCCAAGCTGGTTTTCCTGCTATATTTACTCCTGCTGGATACGGAACAGAAGTTGCAGAAGGAAAAGAAACTAGAGAGTTTGATGGTAAAATGTATGTTTTAGAACATGCTTTTAAAGCCGATTTTGCTTTTGTTAAAGCTTGGAAAGGCGATACTGCTGGTAATTTAATTTTTAAAGGAACAGCAAGAAATTTTAATCCATGTATGGCTGGAGCAGCAAAAATTACTGTTGCTGAGGTAGAGCACTTAGTTCCTGTGGGAGAATTAGATCCAAATCAAATTCATATTCCTGGAATATTTGTACAACGTATTTTTCAAGGCGAAACCTATGAAAAGAGAATTGAACAAAGAACCGTTAGAACAAAACAATAATTTAATAAATTTCTGCTTAAGCAGAAAAAAAATAAAATAACATGCTTGACAAAACAGGAATAGCAAAACGTATCGCACAAGAAGTCCAAGATGGCTATTATGTTAATTTAGGGATAGGAATACCGACACTTGTTGCAAATTACGTTAGAGAAGATATAGAAGTAGAATTTCAGTCTGAAAATGGTGTTTTAGGAATGGGACCTTTTCCTTTTGAAGGAGAAGAAGATGCCGATATAATTAATGCAGGTAAACAAACCATAACCACTTTACCAGGAGCTAGTTTTTTTGATAGTGCAACAAGCTTTGCAATGATACGTGGGCAACACGTAGATCTTACTATTTTAGGTGCAATGGAAGTTGCAGAAAATGGTGATATTGCCAACTGGAAAATACCAGGCAAAATGGTAAAAGGTATGGGTGGAGCAATGGATTTGGTTGCAAGTGCCGAAAATATAATAGTTGCTATGATGCATACTAATAGAGCAGGAGCTTCTAAATTACTAAGTAAATGTAGTCTCCCTTTGACTGGTGTTGGCTGTGTTAAAAAAATTGTTACTAATCTGGCTGTCTTAGAAGTTACAGATAAAGGTTTTAAGCTTTTAGAAACTGCTCCAGGTGTTACTGTTGAAGATGTAAAAAATGCTACAGAAGGGACTTTAATTATTGAAGGAGATATTCCTGAAATGAATATTTAGTCGATGCGAATTAAGACTCTTGCTAATCAATATGTAGAATATGTCTATGATGTTAGTAGAAATCATGAATCAATTCAAGACAGATTTGTAAGAAATACAACTATTGCTTTAGATTTTTTGGTCAAAAGTAGCGCGCTTACTATTGCCTTTAAAGAGGATGGTGTTGAGAAAAAAACAGACATTATTGATATTTTGGTTTCAGATGTTGACAATGATATTACAATAATTCCTAGTAATAAAAATGCATACAGTCCTAAGTACAATACCATTTTATTTTATGATACACATGGTATTGTGTTTAGGAAAAATCATAAAAAGAAATGGTTTAGAAGTAATAAAGGATACAATTCTCCTGTATCCTTATTATCGCATGAGTTAATACATTGCTATAATGAGTTGTACGATACTGAAGATTATTTAGAAAGAAAAAGAAATCATGCCTCAAAAGGTAGAAAAATTGATGCTGATGGTCGTGATTTATCGTTTCCTAATGCAGAAGAAGTGTTTGTTATTAAAATGACTAATCAAGTTGCTTCTAGATTAGGTGAGGATAGACGATCTAATTATGGTAGAAGTTATTATCCTACACGTGGTGTTTTGAGCATTAAAAGAGCAAAAAAGACTTAAAATGTTAAAAAAACATGTATTTCGTCGAATTATAGTGCTTTTAAACTTCTTTGTTTAAAAATGCTTTGTATGTTTACAATCCCAAACCTAACCAATAACACTAATCTAAGTTTACCATGACTTAGCCTAAATGTTATACTTTTTTGTCTCAAATTTATCAAAAACTTGACCTAACTATGTTTTTTAAAAATTTAATAAGAAAAATAAAAACCACTACTAGCTTAATTGGTAACATTATATACTTAACTAAAAAAGTATTTATGTTATAATCCTTTCGGAATAGCTTCAATTAATTTTTTAGTATAGTCTTTTTTTGGCGTATTGTAGATGGTATCTGCGTCGTCTAATTCTTCAACTTCTCCTTTATTCATAACCAATAGCTGGTCACTCATGTATTTAACTACTGCTAAGTCATGTGAGATGAATATATAGGTAAATCCAAAGTTTTCTTTTAATTCATTTAAAAGGTTTAAAACCTGTGCTTGGACAGAGATGTCTAAAGCAGATACAGACTCATCACAAACGATTAACTTAGGCTGCAAAGCTATTGTGCGTGCAATACCAACACGTTGTCTTTGTCCACCAGAAAATTCATGAGGATATTTATTAAAAACTGATGCGTCTAATCCAACTCGATTTAAAATTTCAAGTGTTTTCTGTTGTCTTTCTATATTTGTTTTATATAGATTATGGACTTTCATAGGTTCCATAATGGCATTACCAATTGTTAGTCTTGGGTTTAATGAGGCATAAGGATCTTGAAAAATTATCTGAATATCTTTTCTTATAGCAATAGTTTCTGCTTTACTTAAATCTGTTATGTCTTTTCCGTTATATAATATTTGTCCTTTGGTGGCTTTGTCTAATAATAATATTGCGTTACCTAAGGTTGATTTACCACAACCAGACTCACCTACTAGTCCTATTGTTTCGCCTTTATATAACTTAAAACTTACATTCTTTACTGCTCTAAAGGTTTCCGCTTTAGCGAAAAAACCTGATTTTGAAAGGTATTCTTTTTCAAGATTATTAACTTCAAGCAAAGGTGGATTAGCATACAATTTTTCATGCTTTTTTTGACGCATGTTTTGTGTTACGACTTCTGATGAAACTTCATTATTTAAAACATCAGCGATGGTTGGAAGCGTTTTAAGCCTAACATCTAAAGCAGGTCTAGATTGTATTAGTGCTTTTGTATAACTGTGTTGAGGATTATTAAATATGGATTGTACGTCATTTTGCTCAACTATTTGTCCTTTGTACATGACTAATACTCGATTAGCAATTTCGGATATTAGACTTAAATCATGAGTAATAAAAATAATACTCATTTTAGTTTCTGTTTGTAAGTCTTTAAGTAAGTTAATAATATCTTTTTGTACGGTAACATCTAATGCTGTAGTGGGCTCATCTGCTATAAGTAACTCTGGTTTGCAAGCAATAGCCATAGCTATCATTACGCGTTGTTTTTGACCTCCTGATATTTCATGAGGATAAGTTTTATAAACACGTTTTGGGTTTGGTAATTTTACTTTTTCAAATAAAAGTAAGGTTTCCGTTTTGATCTCTTTTTTATTGAGATTAGTGTGTTGCTGCAATATTTCTTCTACTTGTTTTCCACAGGTCATTGATGGATTAAGAGAACTCATGGGTTCTTGAAATATCATAGCTATTTTGCGTCCTCTAATAGTTTGAAACGTTTTATTGCTTATTTGTGTTAAATCTTGAGATCCAAATTGAATAGAGCCTGAGTTTATAGTCGAAATTGTGTTTGGTAGCAATCCTAAAATAGCTAAAGACGAAACGGATTTACCAGAACCAGATTCGCCAACAATTCCGACAATTTCATTTTTAAAAACTGAGTATGAAATATCGTGTATTATTTGTTTTTCAGAAGCGTTGCTTTTGAAACTAATTGATAGGTTTTTTATGTCAAGTAAAAGGTCGCTCATATATAGTAAAAATAGCTAATTTAATAGTTTTTGTTGTGGTTAAAACCACACAATTTGTCGAATGTTTTAAAATATTGTGTTTTTAATCGAAAAAAAATCAAAATAAATTAATTTTTTGTTAAAATATTAATACTTTTCTTGAATAATATTTATTAATAGTATTAATTAATTAACCATTTAACATGAAAAAAACAATTACATTAACTTTTCTAAGTTTCTTTTTTGCTTGTTCTGTGTTTGCTCAGCAAGACAGAAATTGTAGCACTATGGAAAACTTAGAATATCGAAAACAATTGGATCCTACCCTTGAACATAGGATGAACCAAATTGAAGCTTTTACACAGCAAAAAATGGCACAACCAGAAAGTGCCAGAGTTGACGGAAGCATAATTACTATACCTGTTGTAATACATGTATTGTATAGAAATAGTACAGAAAACATTAGTGAGGCTCAAATCCAGTCACAATTAGATGTTTTAAACGAAGATTTTAGACGTACAAATCCAGATGCAGACAATGCATGGTCACAAGCAGCAGATACCGAAATTCAGTTTTGTTTGTCGACTGTAGATCCTAACGGAAATGCGACAACAGGTATTACTAGAAAACAAGTAACCCGTCAAGATTGGGGAACTTCAGATGACATGAAAAGATCTTCAACAGGAGGTGTCAACCCTTGGGACACTTCAGAATATCTAAATATGTGGATTGTGCCTTTAATGACTAGTCAAGGAGGAACAATATTAGGTTACGCTCAATTTCCAGGCGGTAGTGCTGCTACTGATGGAGTTGTTATGGGTTACAATTATTTTGGACGTGTAGGTAATGTTAGCGCGCCTTTTGATGGAGGACGTACAACGACGCATGAAGTTGGGCATTATTTAAACCTAAGACATATTTGGGGAGACTCTAATTGCGGTAATGACTTTGTAAGTGATACACCAACACATCAAACTTCAAATGGTGGTTGTCCAATAGGACAAGTATCTTGTGGATCCACAGATATGGTACAAAACTACATGGACTATACTAATGACTCTTGTATGAACTTATTTACTCAAGGTCAAAAAGCACGTATGCGTGCTGTTTTAGAAGCTGGAGGAGTAAGACGCTCTTTAGCTTTATCTGATAAATGTGGAGGAGGTGGAACCACTCCAACTTGTACAGATGGTGTACAGAATGGAGATGAAACTGGTGTAGATTGTGGTGGATCATCTTGTGCGCCATGTCAAACAGCTTGTAATGATAATGAAATTAATGTGTCTATTACTTTTGATAGTTATCCTGAAGAAACAGCTTGGACTTTAGTAAACGCAAGCGGAACTACAGTTGCTTCTGGAGCATACTCTTCTGCTAATGCTGATGGATCAACAGTTAACGAAAGTTATTGTTTACCAAATGGATGTTATGACTTTGTTATAACTGATGTTTATGGAGATGGTATATGTTGCTCTTATGGTAACGGTTCTTACAGTGTAACTAATGGATCTACAACGTTAGCTTCTGGAGGATCATTTACTAACTCTGATTCTACTAATTTTTGTTTAGGAAGTGTAGCAGATACAGTTAAGCCAGTAATAACATTAGTTGGTGCATCAACCATTAATTTAACTGTTGGAGATACTTATACTGAATTAGGTGCTACAGCTACAGATAATATAGATGGTAATATTACGTCTAGCATTGTAATTTCTGGTACTGTAAATACAAATACAGCAGGAACTTACACTAGAAACTATAATGTAACTGATGCTGCTGGTAATGCGGCTAATCAAATATCAAGAAGTGTTGTAGTTAGTCCTGCAAATACATCAGGATGTTCTGGAGCTATAACTTCGTTTCCGTATAGTGAAGGATTTGAATCAGGATTTGGGGCTTGGACACAAGGTTCTGGAGATGATTTTAATTGGACAACTACTAGTGGAGCAACTCCTTCTAGCAATACAGGACCATCAAGCGCAAGCTCTGGTTCTCAATACGCATTCATGGAATCTTCAGCACCAAATTATTCCACTAAACGTGCTATATTAGTCTCTCCTTGCTTTGACTTATCTGGAGTGTCAAACGGTACTTTTAATTTTAAATACCATATGTATGGAGCAACTGCTATGGGAAGTTTAAGTTTAGCTATAAGTACAAATAATGGATCTTCATGGTCTACTGTTTGGTCGCAATCAGGTAATCAAGGTAATGCTTGGTTAGATGGTAGTGTAGATTTATCATCTTATTCTGGAGACTCTATTCAGTTAAGGTTTGATGGTACTACAGGTACAACATGGCAAGGTGATATGGCAGTAGATGCAATTAGTTTAACTAATGGATCTGCAGATAAATGTGCTGGAGTTCCAGAATACGTTAGTACTCAAACTTACGTAGTTGGAGATCAGGTAGTCTACCTTGATACATTATATGAAAGAACAGCTAGTGGATGGACCAACTTAGGGTCTTGTGGTACAGCAAGATTGTCTAATGATGGTTTTGTTCAATATCTAGGTGTAGATATTTCTATTTATCCAAACCCTGTTAAAGGCAATATGTTATTTGTAAAAGCTAATATTGAAAACTTACCATTTACGGTAGTTAATATGCTTGGACAACAAGTTGCAAAAGGTATCACAACTTCAAACGGAATAAACGTCAGTAAATTAGAAGCTGGTTTATACTTAATTCAATTTGAAGTTAACGACACTATTGAGACAAGAAAGTTTGTAAAAGAATAAATCTTGTTGGTAGTAAATTAATCAACCAAAAAAAAAAGCCTCAACTTATGTTGAGGCTTTTTATATATCATAATTTTTAAACATGTATGATTTCATCATCATTTAAAATTGAATCACCACGTAGTCTCAAAAATATTTGAGCGACTGCTATGGTGTCTTTTTCACAATAAGTAATGATTCTATCTATATCATTAGTTTGGTAATATACACTGTAGACTTCGCTTCCGTCTATATCATCTTTAGGCGATGGTATACCAAGAACATTGGTCATTAATTTTAAAGAAGTGTAGGTTTTGTAATCGCCAAATTTCCATAATTCCATGGTGTCTAAATGTGGGACTTCCCATGGTTTTTTACCAAATAAATTTAATTTATAAGGTAGCTCTATGTTATGGATAATCATACGTCTTGCTATGTACGGAAAATCAAATTCTTTACCATTATGTGCACAAAGTAAATGTTTAGCTTGGCTAAAATGAGAAATTAAAAGGTTTTTAAATTCGACTAAAAGTTTACGTTCTTCACCATAAAAAGAGGTGGTTCTAAATAAACGTGTGTCTCCTTGAATAGTAAAATAGCCAACCGAAATACATATTATTTTTCCAAATTCAGCCCAAATCCCAGCACGATCATAAAATTCTTCAGCTGTAAACTCTTCCTTACGTTGGTAACGTGATTTGGCTTCCCAAAGGTCTTGTTTGGTTTTATCTAAATCCGAAAAATTCTCGGTTTCAGGAACAGTTTCAATGTCTAAAAACAAGATGTTTTCAAGGTTGAGTTTGGTAATCATTATGCTTATTTTGTAGAGTTAGTTTCCATCATTTTATAAGCTTCATCAATATATAAAGCAATATCATTTGTGAAAATTCCAACACCAGCATCTGGTGATTTTTGATGTCCTAAACGCACAATAATCACATTGTCTTCTGGCTGTACAATTACGTATTGTCCAAGGTGTCCACGCATCATGACAAAGTCTTTTCCGTTTTGGTTTTTTCTCCACCATCCATAACCATACTCTGGACTAGCAGCAAAACGAGGTTTTAAGGATTTTGCAACAAAAGCAGAGTCTAAAATTTGTTTACCATTCCATTTTCCATGGTCTTTATATAATTTTCCGTAACGCGCAAAATCTTTAGCGTTACTAGCTATACAGCAGTACGCTTTTACCAAATCGTCTTCTTCACTATCTAATTGCCATAAAGTTGAGTTTTCGCTTCCTAAAGGTTTCCAGAAGCTTTCTTCTAAATAGTTATACATTTTTTTACCTGTAGCTTTTTCAATAACCATAGCTAGCATTTGTGTGTCTCCACTAGAGTATTTAAAAGCTTGTCCTGGTTGTGTTACCACTTTCAAGCCATTCATTACTTTTTGTAAATCGTCATCAAAATAGGCACGTGTAGTAATAGATAAAGGCGAATAGTAAGCTTCGTCCCAATTAGTACCTGAGGCCATACTACTTAAATCACCAACAGTCATTTTTGCTGCATCACCATCACAAAAGGCTGGTAAAAAGTCACAAACGGGTTGGTCTAAACTTTTAATGTGACCTTCCATTAATGCTTTACCCATTAATCCGGAAACATAACTTTTAGCCATCGAAAATGAGTTGGTTTTAGAGTCTTTATTGTAACCATCATAGTAGTTTTCAAACCAAATACTATCGTTTTTTATTATAACATAAGCTATAGTTCCCCAATCTTTGTTTGCTTTGTCTAGTGTTGAGGTTTCTTTAACCGAATTATAATCCTTGTGATTTGGCCAAGGTTGAGGTGTACCATTTTCTATAACTTGGTTGTCAAACTTTTGGTAATCATCTAAAAAAGCAGTCGTGTGACCACGCATGTAAATTGTACGTACTGCTTTTATTAAATAGTCTGTGTCTGTTATGTAAAGTGTTGCAATTAATAATGCAAAAAGTACCACAAGTACTTTTAATAGCTTTTTTAAAAATTTCATTGATTTAATTAGTTTAGAACTTAAATATAATGAAATAATAAATTAATGCTAGTTATTTTGCTTTTCTTGCAGCTAGTTTTTGTTTGTAGTAGTCTTTTTTTGCTATGTATAAAGTCTTAGTAAATTCGGCTATCACTTCCTTTTTGTCATTAACCAAATTCATGGTTTTGATAATATCAACTTGCTGTTTAGTTTTTAACTTAGTCTTTAAGGCTTCAATTTCTTCTTCTGTAAAAATAAACTCACCATAAATAGTGCTTTTTCCTGGACGTTTATACTTTGCAGTTACTGCTTTGTCCCAAACCACATAGTCTTTACCTAGTATTTGTATTAATTGTATCATGTAAATTGGGTCTGTTGCAGATAACATACTGCCACCAAAAATTGATCCAGCATAATTACGGTTTTTCCAATTTAGTTTTAATCGGATTTTTACGTAATGTAAATCGTCGCTAACTTCTGTTATTTTGGCAGTGGTACGTTTGTACATTGGTGACCAGTTAAAACCATATTTGTAGATGGTTGATGGTTTTACAAATCGTGTTAAAAATTCGGTTGCAATTTTATACATTAAAATAAAGATTGTTGTTTGTTTGGACTTTCGTGATTAAGTAGCCATTGTTTGCGATGTAATCCTCCAGCATAACCTGTTAAACTACCATCACTACCTATAACTCTGTGACAAGGTATTATAATCCATAACGGATTTTTACCATTGGCATTAGCAACTGCTCTGATAGCTTTTGGGTCTCCTAATTGTTTTGAAAGCTGAAGATAGGACGTTGTTTTGCCATGAGGAATAGTTTGTAAAGCATTCCAAACCTTATTTTGAAAATCTGTGCCTTTTGGGTTTAGCTTTACGCTGAATTGTTGACGTAAACCTTTAAAATATTGGTTTAATTGAAGGACACAATCCTCTAAAACTTTGGGTATAATAGTGGTTGTTTTTTCTTCTGTATTTAATACAACTACTGATGCAATACCATCTAAATCACCCGTTATTTTAGTAAAGCCTAAAGGCGAATTGATAATGCATTCTTCCATTGTTATTCCGGATTTTTTTCTTCTATAATGCCAAGTTTTTTAGCTCTAGCTTCCCAACTTTTTCTAGCCAGACTTTGTAAGTCGCTAACATTATCGCTTTCATCCATGATTTCCATTCCTAAAAGTGTTTCAATAACGTCTTCCATGGTAACAATACCACTAACGCTTCCATACTCGTCAACCACCAAAGCCATGTGGTTTCTAGTCTCTACTAATTGTTCAAATAAAGTAGGTATTGCTAAATCACGATTAACAATAATGATATCTCTTTTTAGTTCTGATAATTGTTTACTACCATTACCTAAAGCCATTTCTTTAAAAATTTCGTCTTTTAAAACTAAGCCTTTAATGTTGTCTTCAGTTTCAGCATATACAGGTATTCTAGAAAATCTTAGGTTCATATTTCTGTTAAAAAAATCTTCAACAGTAGTCGTTTCGTTTTCAGATTTCATGACAGTACGAGGTGTCATTACGTTTTTTGCAAAAACTTCTTTAAAAGTTAAAAGGTTTTTAATAATCTTACTTTCGTTACCTTCAAAAACACCTTCTTCGTGTGCCATGTCTGCCATAACCAAAAAGCCTTCACGACTTAAAACACTTCCGTGACCTTTACCACCAATTAGCTTTGTAGTTAGTTGCATTAGCCATAATAAACCAGTCCATTTTAAAGGGAAAATTAAAATGTTTAGAGCTGTTGTTGTAAAACCAGCTAAACCTTTCCAATAGGTTGCACCAATGGTTTTAGGTATAATTTCTGAAGCAACTAATATTAAAATAGTCATTACTGCAGACACAATAAACACTCCGTAACCACCTTCACTTCCGTAAAGTCCTTCAGCTTCTTTACCAACTAAAATTGCACCAACCGTATGTGCTATTGTATTTAATGTTAAAATAGCAATTAATGGTCTGTCTACATCTTTTTTTAGTTCTTCTAAGTTTTCGGCGAAAGCCCTACCTTCTTGTTTTTTAACATTAATAAAAGTTGGTGTTACACTTAAAAGCACTGCTTCCAGTATTGAACATAAAAATGAGAAAAAGATCGATATTACTCCGTAAAATATTAGTAAAGCCATTAATTAAGTATAAGTTTTTGTAAAAATAACCATATTTTTTTTAACTTGGTAAGTATAAATGTAACCTAATTTGTCTAATATAAAGTTTGATTTAAAAAATAGTTAATTATGGATGAATTTAAAACCAAATTAGATAATCAAACCCTAGACATTAGTGTGACTGTGTCCAGTGATGCACTTATGGATGGTTCTAGTAAAATATTTATAACCATTTATCATGAAGACCATCCACGACGTTGGCGAAAAATTGATGCCTTTCAAGATGATAATAATGTGTTTTCTGCTAGCATTGAAAAATCTAGATTAAGTAAACGTCCAATTTTAAAAATTAGAACTAATTTTATTGTCGATACTATTGACTTAAAAGACGCTATTGTAAAAATGTCTACTTGCAATTACTTGTTAAAAGATGAATTGAATGAAGCAAGTTTTACTTCAAACTATCAAGATAATGAAAACGAGTTTGATCTAGGTAAATCAGACGATGAGACCTTTAGTATTTCCAAAAAAATACATATTGAATTGACTTAATATTTAAATTAATCGCTATGAAAATTATTAAATTTTTACAATTCATTCCTTTACTGTTTTGTGTCATTGGATTGGCTCAAGAAACTACTTCTATCAACGATTTTAATTTTGAAAGTACAACTAATCCTGCCTTTACTTTATTAGACGAAACACCAACACAAATCAATACACCTGATAATTTAAAAGCACTAGGTTTATATCTTTCTAATGGTTTTTCTAACACTAATATTGCATTAGAGGTCAATCCCTATTGGCTTATAGATTTTAAAATTAAAAGAACATATCAGGATTACAGAGGCTTAAAAAACAACCAAAATAATAAGAGTTATATAGACCCTTTTATTGGCTTAAAAACTAACTCATCTTTATCAATTGGGTATTTAGAAAAGCAGTTTGAAGGTTTTGAAACCGATAAAAAAACCATTGCTATTGGTTACAGAACGACTATTCTACAGTTTTATAACGCTAATAGAATTGAGAATATTAAATCTGCAATACAACAAATAGATAATGGTGTTACAGATCCAATACATAAGTTGTTTGAAGAATTTTTAGCTGGTGAAGGTGTTAACTTTCCTGGTAGTGGTAGTTGTAATGCATTAGCTACTGATCTGGAATTAAAGTCTAAATACGAAACTTTAGCGGATGATTTTTTGTTTAGAGTTTTAGATCAGCAAGATCCTGACGATCCAGACCCTTTGGCAACTCGTGCACATGCAGTTTTATCTGCTTTAGATAAGTTAACGATTACAAAAGAAGTATTAGTTGCTAATTATTTTAAAGACCGTTGTAGTAATATAAAAAGCTTTGTAAATAACCCTAAAACCATAAAACCTATTTTTAGATTAGATGGAGCAGTTGCTTATAGTTTGTTATTTAAAGAAAACGAAATAAGTACTGATACAGCTAACAGATTTGGTGCTTGGTTAACTGCAGATTTTGCTGTACAGTTTAACACTGAAACCTACTTGCATTTTTATGGTATTGGTAAATATGTTGATGACGAATTTAATATTAATGAATCAGGTCTTTATACAAAAGAACATTTTTGGGACTATGGTGGAAAATTAGAGTTAGAACTGAAAAAAATTAAATTTTCTTACGAATATCTAAAACGCTCTTTAAATGAGGATTTGTATAGATCTGTAGGTAATATTAGCTACCAATTAAACACTAGTTTAAGCCTAATTGGAGGTTTTGGTAAAGATTTTCCTGTTACAGATAATTTAGTAACGGTTTTAGGTATAAGTTGGGGTTTAGATGGAGGTATTAACTCTATATTTAATTAAAAAGGTTTAACAACACATAGTTGTTAAACCTTTTTTAAGTTATAATAATAATTTTACCACATCTTTTGCAAAGTAACTTGCTATAACATCTGCTCCTGCACGTTTGATTGCTGTAATTTGTTCCATCATAACAGCATCATGGTCTAGCCAACCTTTTTCGGCAGCAGCCTTAAGCATCGCATATTCACCTGATACTTGATACACAGCTACTGGTACGTCAACTTCGTTTTTAATTTCTCTAACAATATCCAAATAACATAAGCCTGGTTTTATCATAACAATATCTGCTCCTTCGTCTATATCCATTTCTGTTTCACGTATGGCTTCAAAACGGTTAGCGTAATCCATTTGGTATGTTTTTTTGTCTTTTGGGATTTCTTGAGCATCTACAGGAGCAGAGTCCAACGCATCTCTAAACGGTCCATAAAAAGCAGATGCATATTTGGCAGAATAGCTCATAATACCAGTATCTGTAAAGCCATCGTCTTCTAAGGCTTCACGGATTGCCAAAATACGACCATCCATCATATCACTTGGAGCTACAAAATCTGCTCCAGCTTCCGCATGCGATAAACTCATATCAGCTAAAACTTCAACTGTGTCATCGTTCATTACTTTTCCATTTTCAATTATTCCATCGTGACCATATATGGAATATGGATCTAAAGCAACATCAGTCATTACTAACATATCTGGACATGCGTTTTTAACCGTTTTAATTGCGCGTTGCATTAACCCTTCAGGATTTAATGCTTCAGTACCTTTGTTATCTTTTAAATTATCAGGAACTTTTACAAATAGTAATACCGATTTTAGTCCAAGTTTCCAAAGCTCTTTAACTTCGGCTTGTAATAAATCCAAGCTGTAACGATAATAATTTGGCATTGAAGCAATTTCTTCTTTAACACCATGTCCTTCCACAATAAAAAGTGGTACTAAAAAATCGTTTGGAGATATTATAGTTTCTCTTACTAAGCTTCTAATAGCTTCGTTTGTTCTTAGTCTTCTATTTCTTTTAATCGGATACATAATTTTATTAATTTTTGGCATAACCTAAGTAATACCATTTGTTGTTTTCTTTTATAAAAGCAGACTTTTCATGAATGACATCCATGTTGTCTTTGTCATAAAAATAAGCATTAAATGTTACTGTGCCTTTATCATTTTTACTTAAACCTTTGGTAGTTTCCAATACCTCTAGTTTTATCCACTCTACAGATTTCGCCCATTTTACAATCGCTTTTTTTTCTGAAACTGGTCTAGTTGTGGCATGATGTGTTTGCATTAAATAATCACCTTTTGCTAACACAAAAGCACTATATCTTGAGCGCATTAACTGTTCTGCAGTTTCGGTTTTTCCATTATTTAAATGAAACACTTCACAGCATTGTTTGTAGGTTTTGGTATTTCCGCAGTAACAAGTCATATTATACCCAATCTATTGGGTTTTTTAAAACGTTTATTAAACGTTCTTCTTCACTTCCTGGTTCTGGATGATGGTCGTAAATCCATTGTACATGAGGTGGTAAGCTCATTAAAATACTCTCTATTCTACCATTGGTTTTTAAACCGAAAAGGGTTCCTTTATCATGGACTAAGTTGAACTCAACATAGCGTCCACGACGTATTTCTTGCCAATCGCGTTGTGCTTTGATGTAGTCTAAATCTTTTCTTTTTTCAACTATAGGAAGATAGGCCTCAAGAAAACTATCACCAACTTCAGTAACAAAATCATACCAGTTTTGCATACTCATATCTTCTGAGGCTTTACAATAATCAAAAAATAATCCTCCTAAACCACGTCCTTCATTACGATGTGCGTTATAAAAGTACTCGTCACAACGTGCTTTGTATTTTGGATAAAACTTAGGATTGTGTTTATCACAAGCGGTTTTGCAAGTTTGATGGAAGTGTTTTGCATCCTCATCAAATAGGTAATAAGGTGTAAGATCTTGTCCTCCTCCAAACCATTGGTCTACAATATTTCCGTCTTTATCGTACATCTCAAAATAACGCCAATTTGCGTGTACAGTTGGTACCATTGGGTTTTTTGGATGTAATACTAAGCTTAAGCCACAAGCAAAAAAGTCGGCATCTTCAACACCAAAATATTTTTGCATACTATCAGGTAATTTACCGTGTACACCAGAAATATTAACGCCACCTTTTTCAAAAACATTTCCGTTCTCTATAACTCTTGTGCGTCCACCACCACCTTCTGGTCGTTTCCAAATGTCTTCTTGAAAGGTTGCTTTACCATCTATTTTTTCTAATCCAGCTGTTATGCTGTCTTGTAATTGGTGTATGTATTCAAAAAATTTATCTTTCATTTTTATACCATTGATTTGTTACAATATGTTGCTTTTTCAAAATCTCTTATATTAATTGCTATAAAAGGAATGTTAGGAAACAATTTTTTTAATTCTGTGACTATGTTTTTTGATAATTCAGCTTTTTGCTCAATCGTTCTGCCTTCCATGATATTAGCAAAAACATGAATGAAATCTGTTTTTTTTCCGCCAACCATATAATTGTCTGCAAATGGATTTAGACGGACTTTAATATCTGCTTCGTCAAATAATTTAGTCTCTACAGCAGCATTATGTACAGTTAAAAGTGTGTTTTCAGGACTGTTTAAATCTAAAATGTTTTTGGAACAGTCTATTACAAAGTGTGGCATTAGTTGCTATTTAAATAATTTATACAACTCCATATTTAATGGATCTTCACCAATAGGAGTAAATTCGTTTTTTAAAGTTTTAATCCATTTAAAACCATTTGTTTCAGCAACTTTTATACTGCTTTTATTAGTGTTGTGGACTATAATTTTAAGTGTCTTTAAATGTAATTCTGTAAAAGCATATTCTATTAAAAATTTAATGGCTTTGGTGGTAACGCCTTTACCTTTATAAGTGTAACCTATGCAATAAGCAAACTCACCTTGGTTTGTAGACCAGTTTAAGTCTTTAATGTAGATTATTCCTGATATTTCTCTGGTTTGAATATGTTTTAAAGTGAATAAAAATTCCTCTTTATTTTTAAATTGTTTAGCTTTTTTATTTACGAATATTTCCGATAGCGTAGGTGTTAGGTTTTGCGCTATAGTTTTTGGAAAATAACGTTGTAATCTGTCTTGATTGGCAATTATAAAATCACATAGTTTCCAAGCGTCTCCACTGTGGATGGGGTTGATTTCAAATGTGTCAAATTGTGCAATCATTACATTAAAGTTTGATTACTTGTTTTTAGTTTTTTGACGGTTGTTAAAGTTCCAGCAGTTACACTAAGTGGCAAAACAAGTATTACACCTATAAATGGTATGAATAGGCATAGAATAAAAACAAGTCCGTTACCTATTGCTAATCCGCGATTTTGTTTAATAAATTTAACGCTGTCTTTGTAATTTAAATGACGTTCTAAAGTGTAATCCATATTACCAAAACCAGCATAATAGGATTGTACCATAATTAATAAAGCTGTAGAAAAGATATTAACTACAGGTATAAATTTAAGTAGTAATATAGGAATAGTTATTAAAAGCTCGCGTCCAAGATTTCTAATATTTATTCTTATGCCTCGCCAAAGTTGTTCTTGAAAAGAGGTTTTTCTGTGATTGTGTTTAACAATTCCTGTTATATGAGTTTCGATTTTTTCTGAAACTGGACTCATAAATGGAGCAGATAAAGCCATTATTATGTGTTTGTATAATATTAAGCCAATTGCAATTATAATGATGCCTCCAATTATTGTAGAGATTGTTGTAAAGGTTTGTTTTCCCCAATCCCAAAACCAGATTTTTGCAATAAATTGTCCGATATTATCAGAAAGTCCGTAAGCTGTAACGCCAATAATAGCAGCTGTTATAATGCTAATAATAATAGGAATAAAAAAATACTTCCAAAGTTTAAGTCTTGAAATTAGTGCAAGAGCACCTGAGTATCCATTTATTCCTTTTATTATGTTTTGTATCATAACTAATAAGACGTCATGTGTAACGTTTTGTTACGCTTTATATTCTTTTACTGCATCAATAAATGCTTTTGCGTTTTCTAGAGGTATGTTTGGTAAAATACCATGACCTAAATTAACGATGTATTTGTCTTTACCAAAGTCGTTAATCATTTGAGTTACCATTTTTTTAATTTCTGCTGGTGGAGAAAATAATCTTGTTGGATCAAAATTACCTTGAAGTGTGATGTTTCCTCCAGTTAAATAACGTGCATTTCTAGCAGAACACGTCCAGTCTACACCTAATGCTGCTGCACCAGATTTAGCCATTTGGTCTAAAGCAAACCAGCATCCTTTCCCGAAAGCAATAACAGGAGCGTCATCTTTTAATGCGTCAATAATTTGTTGGATATATTGCCAAGAAAATTCTTGATAATCTACTGGTGACAACATGCCTCCCCAAGAATCAAATACTTGAACAGCATTACAACCTGCTTTTACTTTTTCTTTTAAATATGCAATAGTTGTATCTGTAATTTTTTGTAATAATTGGTGTGCAGCTACAGGATTTGTAAAACAAAACTCTTTTGCTTTGTCAAAGTTTTTAGATCCTTGACCTTGCACACAATAGCATAAAATGGTCCATGGTGAACCTGCAAAACCTATTAACGGAATTTCGTTGTTTAGTTTTTCTTTAGTTGCTTTTATAGCTTGGTAAACATAGTCTAATGCTTCTTTTACATCAGGTACGATAACATTGTCTACATCTTTTTGTGTACGTATTGGATTTGGTAAATATGGTCCAAAATTAGGCTTCATTTGCACCTCAATATTCATGGCTTGAGGTATAACTAAGATGTCACTAAATAATATTGCAGCATCCATACCGTAACGACGTATTGGTTGTACAGTAATCTCACTAGCTAATTCTGGAGTTTGGCAACGTGTAAAAAAGTCGTATTTAGCTTTTATTTCCATGAATTCAGGAAGATAACGTCCTGCTTGACGCATCATCCAAACTGGTGGACGTTCTACGGTTTCTCCTTTTAATGCTCTTAAAAATAAATCGTTTTTTATCATCTTAGTTTTCCGTTAAAACGGAATGTTTTTAATTCAACTTAAATTTATATTGATTGTACTGTTATTAACTAAATTAGTTAATATGATGTTTATACGTAATGTTGGTTAACTAATTCTATAACACTTTCTACTGTTGGTACTTTAGCTACGCGTACATCTTTAAAGTGCTTTTTAGCCTCTTTTGCAGTGGTTTCTCCAATACAAAATGCGATACCTTTTACTTCGTTTTCTTTTTTGTAACTCTGTATTGTTGACGGACTGTAAAACATAACACCTTCAACAGATTCTGGTAATTTCACGCTATCTAATTTTGTTTGATAGGCTTCAACTTCATTAACTATAATGTTGTTGTCTGTTAATATTGTTGGTAAATCATCTAATCTTAGGTCGCTACAGAAGTAGGTTACCTCAGTACCTTCGATATTATCTACAAGATATTCTGCCAGTTTTTTAGCGTTTTTAGCTGTATGTGTTACTTTACCTATTCGGTTCTCAATCATTTTTTTAGTACGTCTTCCAACGCAGTAAATGTTTTTAAACTGAAGCTCTACCGCTGAATAGTTAGTCAATAAAGCTTCTACAGCATTTTGACTTGTGATAACAACATTTTGGATTTCATTTTTAAGAAATCTTGGATGTATACGGTTTAAGCTGATTTTTACAAAGTCAGAACTCTCGACCTTTACCTTATCGTTTAGTAAAAAACGTTGATCATCTGTTAATGATTTAGTTGAGTATATGTTTGTTGGAACATGAGACTCTTTTAACTCGTCCATTAAACGGTTTCCACCACGTTCTAAAATGTAGTCTGCACACCATTGTGCAATATCATGGTGTTCGCCTAAAGCTTTGACACGTTTAACATGTATTTTTTTGGTTCCGTCTTTACTTAAAAGTATGCCTTCAAAAGTGACTTCTTCGTCTTTTATAAATGCAAGTCCTCCAATTGGAGCTGTACAACCACCTTCAAGTTTATTTAAAAATTCGCGCTCAATTGTCGTACAAATTTCTGTTTCTTCGTGGTTTATTTCTTTTAAAATAGCAAGTGTTTCCTCGTCTTCTTCAAGTGCAGCAATCATAATTGCACCTTGAGCAGGAGCAGGAATCATCCATTCTAAATTTACTGCATCTTCTGGTCTAAGGTCAAGTCGACCAATACCTGCAGCTGCAAATATGGCTCCATTCCAGTCACTATCTTCTAGTTTTTGTAACCTTGTGTTTACATTACCTCTAATGTCTACAACAGTATGTGTTGGGTAACGATTTAACCATTGTGCACGACGACGTAAACTTCCGGTTGCTATTGTTGCTTCTCTAGCACCTAAAAACTCTTCGTTATGTTTAAATAATAAGGTATCTCTAACATTACCACGTTTTAAAACAGCAGCTTGAACGATTCCTTTTGGTAATAATGTTGGTACATCTTTTAGACTATGCACTGCAATATCAATATCTCCATTTAACATGGCAATATCTAAAGTACGAGTAAAAATTCCTGTGATTCCTAATTCGTACAATGGTTTGTCTAAAACTAAGTCTCCTGTAGATTTTACAGGTACTAATTGTGTTTGATGACCTAAATGTTCTAGTTGACTTTGTACTGCTTTTGCTTGGTATAGTGCTAACTCGCTATCACGAGTTCCTATTCTAATTATTTTAGACATGCTTTGAGGTGTTTTCTAATTGAAACACTTTTTTAATTAATTCCAAACTTTCGTCAGTTGAGAAGGCATCATCTTTTAAATGATGTGCGAAATGATTGGTTATTTTTTGAATAATTTTATTACTTATAACTTCGGCTTGCTCTTCATTAAAGTTAGCCATTTTTTTTCGTTGCGTATCTAATTCAGCATTTTTAAAACTTTGAAGTTTGTGTTTTAACGCTTTAATTGTAGGTGCAAATTTTCTTGTTTCTAACCATCCGATAAATTCGGCTTTAATATCTTCTATAATGCTTTCTGCTAACGGAATATGTTTTTTTCTACGCTCTAAAGTTTCGTCTGTAATTTGTGATAAATCGTCTAAATGTATACGCTTGACGTTAGGTAAATCTGTTACATTTTCGTCTACGTTTTTAGGTATTGATAAATCTAAAATTAAAAGGTCTTTTTTAGATTGAATTAATTGTTTGTCAACCGTTGGGTTTTGTGCTCCTGTTGCAACAATTAATATATCTGCTTCATTAATTTCTTCTTGCAGATTAGCGTAATCTTTAACGACTAAATTAAACTTTCCAGCAACAGCTTCTGCTTTACCTTTGGTTCTGTTAATTAGTGTTATTTGTTCGTTTTTGGTATGTTTTACTAGGTTTTCACAAGTATTTCTACCTATTTTACCTGTTCCGAATAATAAAATGTTTTTATCCGTTACGTTTTCTATTGTATTTAATATGTATTGAACTGATGCAAATGAAACACTAGTTGCACCTGATGAGATTTCGGTTTCAGTTTTAATACGTTTGCTAGCCTGTATAACCGAGTTCACTAAACGCTCTATAAAAGGATTAAGTAATCCATGCTCTTTAGAGATTGATGTGCTTTTTTTAAGTTGTCCAATAATTTCAAAATCACCTAATATCTGACTATCTAATCCAGAACCAACTCTAAATAAATGAGAAATAGCTTCGTTACCTTTGTAGATGTAAGCATATTTTTGAAACTCGTCAACGGTTCCTTTTGTGTTGTCACACAATAATTGGATTAATTGATAAGGATGTTCTGCAAAACCATAGATTTCTGTACGATTACATGTAGATGTAACGATAAGACTCTGGATTCCGCTGGATTGTGCTTGAGATAAAAGCGCAAGTTTAGAGGTTTCATCTAAACTAAAATGACCTCTTATTTCTGCATCTGCTTTTTTATAACTTAAACCTAAGGCGTAAAAATATGTGCCTGTTGACATGTGATAGTGCTCCATTTACCTGACTGGGACTTTATTGTGAGCAAATTTATGATGTATCTTTTTTAAAAAGTAACGCTAAAAGAACTTTTAATAACGTTTGTGGTTTTTTATTGGTAAAAATGACCAAACTATGATAATTGTCATATTTTTGTAGTGAATACAACGGTTTAAGGCTTTATTGTTTAGAACCAATCTAAATAAGAAATTATTATGGCTGAAATTTCTAATGAAAAAAATGTCGTTAAAAGTTCCTTTAACGAAACACAGGTTGATCAAGATGTTTATGTCTTAACTTATCAAAATGAAACTACTACAAATCAGGTTGTTGAACGCTTTATTGATAGTAGCTTTATTCAGTTTCATTTTTGTTTAAAAGGTAATAGTGACTTTATTTTTAATAACGGAAGTTATGTTTTAAATATCGCAGAAGAAACATCTTTACTGCTATATAATCCTCAGAGAGATTTACCAATACATTTAAAAGTGAAACCGGATTGTTGGCTGGTATCTGTGTTGATTTCGATTAAAAAATTTCATGGTTTATTTAGTCAAGAAGCAGATTATATAACTTTTTTAAGTAGTGATAACAAGGATAAAAAATATTACAAAGACGGAAAAATTTCGCCATCTATGGCAATAGCATTAAACCAAATTGTGAATTATAATTTAAACTCGTCTATAAAAACACTGTATTTTAAAGGTAAGGCTTATGAATTACTGAGTTTATATTTTAATAGAGGTGAAGATGCTGATATTGATCAATGTCCTTTTTTAGTAGATGAAACTAATGTTGCTAAAATTAAAAAAGCTAAAGATATTATTATAGCTAGAATGTCTGAGCCTCCAACATTACAGGAGTTATCAGAAGAAATTAATTTGCCACTTAAAAAGTTAAAAGAAGGTTTTAAGCAGATTTATGGAGATTCTGTTTTTAGTTTTTTGTTAGATTATAAAATGGAAGTTGCTAGAAAACTTTTAGAGACAGGTAATAACAATGTAAATGAAGTCGGTTTAAAAGTGGGTTACAGTACTTCTAGCCACTTTATTGCCGCTTTTAAGAAAAAGTATGGTATTACACCTAAAAAATATGTCCAATCAATATAAAAAAATGCGCTTAAATTTTTAAGCGCACTTTTTTATTTAGTAGCTGTTTTCATTTAGTCGCATTCGGTTTTTATGGATGACTAGTTCTAAAACATCTTCTATGAGTTGTTCTTCTTCTTTATTTTCATCTATATACTCACCATTATAACCAGAGTCATAATACACCTCTGTTTGTAATCTGTTTTTGTGTTTGGGTTTTAAAAATCCAGTAAAATAAAATCTTTTTGTTTCGTCTTTACCTTCTTTTTGAACAAGCATATAAAAATACATGTCTCCAGTTTTGTCATCGTCTGTTTTAAAAGACTTTTTGCCTAAAAAGTGAATGGAGTCTCGTTCTTTCTCGATGGTTGTATTGCTAAACAATGAAGATTTAGCGTACATCTCTTGGGTTATTGCTTTTGTAATGTAGGGCTTGTAAAGTTTTTTGCGATACATTCTATCTACTAAAATGGCTTGATTTTTAAAGTCGTTTAATGTTTTTTCTTTTAGTTTATCAGGTATAGGTTCTTCTGCTTCTTCAAGTAAAATGTAGTAGGTACTTAATGCGGTTATATTATCACTATCTAGTAATTTGTTAAAAAAGTTTTTAGCATCTGCTTCATTTCTAAACGGAAAAATTAATTTTACATAAGCATAAAGAGAGCTGCTATATGATCTATATCTATAGCTGTTTTTAGAGCCTAAGCTACGTTTTACCTCAATTTTACCATCTTTTATAATCTGTTTTTTAAATTTTTTATAGTCCTTGGTTCTAATAAGGCTACTGTCTTTTAATCTGGATAACAATTCGTAAATAGGTTCTTTGTATTCTTCAATGGTGGTGTATTCCATTAAATCTGGGAATAAAGTTTTTTTAAGCTGCAAAGAGTCTTTGTAATTGTAAAACATTGAACTTATTGACCCACTTAAAGGTAAATCTTTGTCCATTAACTTTAAAAAAGTGTTATAAGATTTTTTAGTTTTTGTGTCCAATAAAGATCTTAAAACAGTGTTTTGAATATCTGGTTTAGAATAAGAATCTTCATATAACGTATTTAAAAATGCGTCTGTTCTAGGGTCTTCTAATTCTGTTAATTCTGAAATTAAAAAGGTTTTAAAGTCTTCTTTGTTTTCTGGAAATTCAAAATTTTGAATTAAGTCTATCATCTTACTTGCGTTAGATTTTTTAAACTTAATTTTATTTTTAGCCCTAAATACGATGCTATCGTTGTCACGTAATGCAGTAAAAAAACGATCGGTTTTGTCACTAAAAACAGACTCGCCTAATAGTGTATCTAATGGCTGAAAACTATCATAAAAATTAGTAATAAAACTTGAAGGTTTAGAAATAGTATCTGTAAGGCTTTTAATAGTAAAAAGAGTTCCTTTTTTAAGAATGTTTTTTGTGACGATTGCTTTAGCGCTTAATGAGTCTTTTAGGTGAAATTCATAAATATATTGATCGTCTTTTTTGTATTTGTTTTTGTTAGAGATGATGTAACTTTTAAAACCATCAATATGTTTCATGGTTTTGACCTGGTCATCAATTTCGTTCCATAAACTATCTTCATTTCTGTACATCTGTAAATCATGAAATTTAAGACGTGTAACAAAAATTTGCTCGTTGGCTTTAGAGTAGTAAGTGGTACGTTTTGTTTTTTCTTCGTAATCTTTAGGTTTACGGTAACTGTAATAATCGTTTCTAGGAGATGGTTTGGTGTTGGTTAATACCGAAAAATGTAAGGATGTATCTATGGTTTTTTCAAAGCCATCATGTTTAACTTCTTTAAGTTTGAAACTGTTAAAGTATTGTTTGGCTTTGGTTTGATCTTGGCCAACATAGCCTAATAAAAAATAGCTTCCGTCTTTAACAATGCTTTTTAAATGAATGTTTGTGTTTGAAGTCGAATCTTTTTTAGCAACTCCTTCATAACTATAATAATTATTGTTATTGTATTTACCTTCTGACGTTTCAATGTCAAAATCTTTAAAAAAGTTGGTAACTATAAATTTAGCTTCAAATTTATCTTCTTCTATATAAAAGACATCATTAAAAGCAACTTCTTTTAAAAAATAATAATCGTCATTAACCTGTCCTTGAATTAGTTTTTGCCCAACGTTTTTGATGTTATCAGTGGTTAGGTATTCAGGAAAATTAACTTCATATTTATTGTAAGCAGAAGTAAATTTTTTAAAATCTACGCTTGGTTTTTTAAATAAAATAGAGTTAAATATAGGAGCTTCATTTTGTAAAACATAATCCTTTTGTCCAGCAAATTTTATAACAATAAGTTCTAAGGGTGTTTCGTAAATATGGTATTTTTGATAGTCTCCTTTTTTAGTTTTGTTTAAAATACTAATTCCTGGATAGGGTTTATAGATAACGTCTTTTTTTATGATATCTCCAGGAATGTCTTCAAACAAAAAGTTGTCTAAACGATCTAATGTGGTTTCTTTTTCATATGGTAAATGTTTGTATGTATTAAATCTGCTAATGGTTAAATAAGCACCATTGGTCATATCTGGTGAGATGTAATATTTTTGACCACTATAATAAAATTCGTATAAGTTGGTAAATGCTTTTAAGCTAATAAAATCATCCGGAGTACTAGCAGTTTTCAAAGTTGGGCTAGCAATGTAATCTTCAATGGTTTCTTTTTTAGCTTGTGCAACTTTAGTTTGTTTAGAGGTTAAAGGTTTAACGGTATAACCTTTGTTTTCAAGCATTTTAAGCATTCCTTTTTTGCCAGGTAAATGCGCTGCACCAACACCAGCAAATACAGATTGTGTTTGCATTAAACTATCTAATACATGTACCATGTTTTCGTTGCGTATGTACAACATGTTTTCTCTAAAAAACTCAGTGTTAGATGCTGCTCCAATAGAGTCTAATAAAGTTAAATTACGGTCTCTGTATGTGTTTTCTTGTACTAAATATGGATTTTCTTTTTCGTATAATTTGGTCAGCCAAGGGTCTATTTTGTTTTTTCGTGCATTACGCTGTGCCTTAGCAACTAAAAACCTAGACTCTTCAATATCCTCTAAACTGTAAATGTTTTTTTTTCTTTTTTTACCAGCTTGGTAAATAAACATATCCAGGTAAGTTTCTTCTTCAAAATTATCTGCATAACCATCTTTTCTGTATAAATACCCATTTATCATTCGGTTGTCAGATCGTATACTTCCTCTAATTGCTACTTCTTCTGGGTGTTCTAAACCAAAAAGTGTTGAGTAAAAATTTTTGTCGTAAGACTGCGAGTAATTTTGTGGTGTTAAAGAAGTTGTTTTGTAATTAAAAGCTAACCATGTAGATGGGTCAGACTCTAAAGCAATACTTTCACTTTTGTCTAAAGCTTCAAAAAACACATCATCTAGCCTAAAAGCAACTTTAGCACTTACATGCATTGTACCATATATGTAAGATGATTTTTCTAGGTTGTTTCCAGAGATTTCCCAAAGTAAACTTTGTTCTGGTTTTTGATGTTGTGAAAACGAATTAAAAGACAGCACACAGCAAAGTGCTAAAATGAGTTTTTTCATAAATTGTAAGTGTATCTTCTTGTAAATATATTAAACTTAACTATATATAAAAGAGTTTGACTATATAATAATAGAGGATTAGTATAACCAGATTATCAATTTTTGGTCATAATAAAAATTAGAATTGTATTTTTGTTTTTGAAAAAGAATAAATATGAAAAAAGGTGTACTGCTAGTTAATTTAGGTTCTCCAGAGAGTCCAGAACCTAAAGATGTTAAGAAATATTTAGGTGAGTTTTTAATGGACGAACGCGTTATTGACGTTCCGCTTTGGGCTAGAACCCTATTAGTAAAAGGTATTATATTAAATACAAGACCAAAACAAAGCGCTAAAGCTTACAAAAAAATATGGTGGGACAATGGGTCACCATTAATTGTATTGTCAGAACAATTGCAAGAACAAGTACAACAGCATACTGATTTACCAATTGCATTAGCTATGCGTTATGGTAGCATGACTATTAAAAAAGGATTACAAGAATTAGTAGATAAAGGTGTAGAAGAAGTATTTTTAATTCCTTTATATCCACAATTTGCAATGGCTACTACCGAAACAATTTTAGTTTTAGCCGAAGAAGTTAGACAAGCTAATTTCCCTGATTTAAAAATTGACAGTTTACCAGCATTTTATAATAAATCAGAATATATCAAGGTTTTGGCTGAGTCTATAAAAGGGCACTTAGAAGGTAAAAACTATGAACATTTATTGTTTTCTTATCATGGTGTGCCAGAGCGTCATATTAGAAAAAGTGATATTACAAATGGTCACTGTAAGATAGATGGTAGTTGCTGTGCAACCGCAAGTAAAGCTCATGAATTTTGCTATAGACACCAATGTAAAGAGGTTACAAGATTAGTAGGAGAGTATTTAGGTTTAGAAGAAAATAGTTTTTCTACTTCATTTCAATCAAGATTAGGGTTTGATCCATGGTTACAACCATATACAGATCGTACTATTGAAAGATTAGGTAAAAAAGGAGTCAAAAACATGGCAATTGTAACACCTGCTTTTGTTAGTGATTGCTTAGAGACTTTAGAAGAAATAGCAATGGAAGGAGAAGAAATTTTTCATGAAGTTGGTGGTAAAGATTTTACAACTGTACCATGTTTAAATACAGATAAAAATTGGGTAAAATTACTAGCGGACTGGATTAATGATTGGTCAGTAACTCCTGTTGAAGCTTAATGCAAAAAAGCGCATCTTCAGATTTAGGTAGTCAACCCATAAGCAAACTCTTGATAAAACAAGCAGTTCCTGCATCTATTGGTATTTTAGTGATGTCACTAAACATATTGGTGGATACTATTTTTGTTGGTCAATGGATTGGCTCAACCGCAATTGCAGCTATAAATGTTGTGCTACCTGTATCGTTTTTTATTGCTGCTTTAGGTATGAGTATTGGTGTTGGAGGATCTTCTATTATCTCTCGTGCTTTAGGTGCAGATAATAAGCCTAAAGCATTAAAAACATTTGGTAATCAAGTGGCATTAACGTTAATGTTTACTGTTACTTTTGCTGCATTTGGGTTGTTTTTTGTAGATCAATTAATTCCAGCTTTTGGTGGTAAAGGAGTCATTTTTGATCCTGCAAAAATCTACTATGAAATTATACTTTATGGTGTGCCTATTTTAGGTTTTGTCATGATGGGTAATAATGTTATTAGGGCAGAAGGAAAACCGAAATTTGCCATGTATGCTATGTTAATTCCGTCTATTGGTAATTTGCTTTTAGATTACATTTTTATTGGTGTTATGGACTTAGGAATGGCAGGAGCAGCTTGGGCTACAACTGGATCTTATATTGCAGCTTTCTTATTCATTTTATGGTATTTTCTGTCTAAACATTCCGAATTAAAAATTAACGTATCTCATTTTAAACTTCAAAGCAATATAGTTGCAGAGATAGGCTCGCTTGGTTTTGTAACCTTAGCAAGACAAGCTGTAGTTAGTGTAACCTTTTTATTGGTTAATAATGTGTTGTTTGATTTTGGAGGTGAAACCTCAGTAACTGCATACGCAATTGTAGGACGCATGAGCATGTTTGCTTTATTTCCTGTTTTTGGTATTACTCAAGGATTTATACCAATTGCTGGTTATAATTATGGATCAAAGCAGTATAATCGTGTAAAAGAGGTTATTTACACAGCTATAAAATATGCTACAGTATTAGCAATTTTAGTCTTTGTAAGTTTAATGATTTTTCCAGAAGTAATAACCAGATTGTTTACAACAGATTTAGAAGTCATAAATGTCACGCCAAACAATATGCGTTGGGCTTTTGCTGCAATTCCAATATTAGCAATACAGTTGATTGGAGCAGCTTATTTTCAAGCAGTAGGAAAGGCTTTGCCAGCGTTATTACTAACGTTAACTAGACAGGCTATTTTCTTTATACCATTACTTTTTATTTTACCAATCTATTTTGGAGAGTTTGGAGTTTGGATGTCATTTCCAATTTCGGATGTTTTATCAACAATTATTACAGCCTACTTTTTAAGACGAGAAGTAAAGTTAAATTTAAATAAGAGATTAGAAGACGCGTAATAATCCTTATTTTTACTATTCGCAACCAATCCAGTATTAAAATGAATACTTTAAAATCACTATTATTTCTTTTTTTAATAGGAATTTCTACCACATCAAACGCACAAAATGTTAACCCTTCTGATTATTCTGGTTTAGAATATAGATTGTTAGGTCCTTTTCGTGGCGGAAGAAGCGCAGCTGTAACAGGAGTCGCTAATAAACCTAATTTATATTATTTTGGGTCAACAGGAGGAGGAGTATGGAAAACTTTAGATGGTGGACGTCATTGGGATAATATTTCTGATGGCTTTTTTGGAGGAAGTATAGGTTCTATTTCTGTTTCAAAAAGTGATCCTAATGTTATTTATGTTGGTGGAGGAGAAAAAACCGTTCGTGGTAATGTGTCTTCAGGTTATGGAGTTTTTAAAAGTGTTGATGCAGGAAAAACATGGATAGCTTCCGGATTAAAAAATTCTAGGCATATTCCTAGACTTGCCATAGATCCTACAGACCACAATATAGTTTACGCTGGAGTATTGGGTAATATTTATAAACCAACCCAAGATCGTGGTGTTTATAAAAGCATAGATGGAGGAAAAACATGGAAAAAAACCTTGTTTGTTAATAATCAAGCAGGAGTTGTAGATCTTTTAATAGATCCAACAAATTCTAGAATATTATATGCTTCAACTTGGCGTGTACAACGTACACCTTATAGCTTAAGTTCTGGAGGAGCAGGAAGTGCTTTATGGAAAAGTACTGATAATGGCGAAACTTGGACAGAAATTTCTAAAAACAATGGGTTTCCAGAAGGGACTTTGGGTATTATTGGAGTTACAGTTTCTCCATTAAATAACCAACGTGTTTGGGCAATTATAGAAAATAAAGACAATGGTGGTTTGTATAGAAGTGATGATGGTGGAGCTACCTGGAAACAAGTCAATAGTCAACGTAAATTACGTCAACGCGCTTGGTATTACACACGTGTTTACGCAGATACTAAAGATGTTGATGCGGTTTATGTCTTAAATGTTAGATATCATAAAAGTACAGATGGAGGAAAAACCTTTGGCACTTATAATGCACCACATGGAGATCATCATGATTTATGGATAGCTCCAGAAGATCCAAATAGAATGATAATTGGTGATGATGGTGGAGCTCAAGTCACTTATGATGGTGGAGAAACTTGGAGCACCTATCACAACCAACCAACATCACAGTTTTATAGAGTAACAACAGATAATCACTTTCCATATCGTATTTATGCAGCACAGCAAGATAATTCAACAGTCCGAATTCCGCATCGTACAGAAGGAAGATCCATTACTGAAGACGATTGGGAAAGTACAGCTGGAGGAGAATCTGCACATATCGCTGTAGATCCTGAAGATAATGATATTGTTTATGGAGGAAGTTATGATGGGTTTTTAACCAGAAAAAACCACAGAACCGGAACTGTTAGAGCTATTAATGTTTGGCCTGATAATCCAATGGGTCATGGAGCAGAAGGTATGAAATACCGTTTTCAATGGAATTTTCCTATTATATTCTCTAAGCATAATCCAAATAGATTATATACATTTTCACAACATGTACACGTAACTGAAAACGAAGGTCAATCTTGGCAAATAGTTAGTCCTGATTTAACTAGAAATGATCCTGATAAATTAAAGTCATCAGGAGGGCCAATTACACAAGACAATACATCTGTAGAGTATTATTGCACCATTTTTGCAACACAAGAATCGCCAATAAAAGAAGGGCTATTATGGGTTGGTAGTGATGACGGATTAATACATGTTACTAAAGATGGTGGTAAAAACTGGACAAATGTAACACCAAAAGGAATGCCTGATTGGATGATGATAAACAGTATCGAGCCAAGTAATTTTGATGCAGGAACTTGTTATGTAGCAGGAACAAAATATAAAACAGGTGATTTTACACCTTATTTATATAAAACCACTGACTATGGTAAGACTTGGAAAAAAATAACAAACGGTATTCCAAACGAACATTTTACAAGAGTGCTTCGTGAAGATCCAAAACAAAAAGGATTGCTTTATGCAGGAACAGAAACTGGACTGTATGTATCATTTAACGATGGTAAAAACTGGCAATCGTTTCAGCTTAATTTGCCAATTGTTCCAATAACAGATTTAACTATAAAAAACAATAATTTAATAGTTGCAACACAAGGACGTAGTTTGTGGATTTTGGATGATTTGTCAGTAATTCATCAAATGTCTTTATCTAATTTAAATGACGTGCAATTGTTTCAGCCTAAACCCACTTACAGAATGCGAGGCGGTTTTGCTAAAAACAGTAAAACTAACGGAACTAATCATCCTAATGGAGTGATAACTTATTTCAATTTAAAAAACTATAAAGATAATGATGAGGTAAGTTTGACTTATTTTGATAAACAAGGCGATACCATTAAGACGGTTTCCACTAAAAATAAAAAAGAGGATAAGTTAGAAGTTAAAAAAGGTTTAAACCAGTTTGTTTGGAATATGACTTATAAAGGTGCCGAAAAATTAGATGGAATGATTTTATGGTGGGCAAGTTTAGAAGGTCCTAAAGCAACTCCAGGCACTTATAAAGTGACTTTAAATGTAAATGGTGTTAGTACATCTCAACCTTTTACTATTGTAGCTAATCCAAATGCCGAAAGCACCCAAAAAGACATGGATCAACAATTTTTGTTTATAAAAGATGTAAATAAAACTATTGATAATGCACATCAAGCGATTAAAAGTATGCGTAAAGTAAGTCAGCAATTATCAGCTTTTGAAAAGCAATATAAAGATGATAAAAACTTAAAAGCCTTATTAGATAAGGCTAAAGCATTAAAAGAAAAGTTTACTAAAATTGAAGAAGCCTTATACCAAACTAAAAATAAAAGTGGTCAAGATCCTTTAAATTTTCCTATTCGATTAACAAATAAATTAGGGCATTTAAATGCATTAGTTAGAATGGGAGATTTTGCACCAACCGAACAAGATCTTGCTGTAAAAGATGAATTAACCACAAAAATTAATAAGCAATTAGAATCCTTTAATAGGCTTATAAATGATGAGGTTACAGCTTTTAATGCAGCCTTTAACGCTAAACAACTTAACTATTTATTTGTTCAAGACTAATGGAATATTATAATTATATAAAAGCTTTGCACTTAATTTTTGTGGTTACCTGGTTTGCAGGCTTGTTTTATATACCTAGATTATTTGTGTATCAAATTGAGGCGTTTCACAAACCCTCTCCTGATAAAGAAATTCTTGGTAAACAATTAAAACTAATGACCAAACGTTTATGGTTTATCATAACGTGGCCAAGTGCAATATTAGCAACCATTTTTGCTATTTGGTTGTTAATACTTCAGCCCTTTTGGTTGCAACAACCTTGGATGCATGTTAAATTAACCTTTGTAGGTTTATTGTTTTTATACCAAATCCAAACCCATATTTACTTTAAACAATTGCAAAACGATGTCGTTAAAAAAACATCTAACTTTATGCGTATGTATAATGAAGGTGCAACATTTATACTGTTTGCAGTTGTCTTTTTAGTAATACTTAAAAGTGCTATAAATTGGGTATTTGGAGTTGTAGGTATTTTTGTTTTAGGAGTCCTTTTAATGTTAGGTTTTAAGGCGTATAAGCGTATTAGAGATAAAAATCCCGAGGCATAATTCAAGCAGTAGCTTATCCAGTCTATTTTTTGGTTTGATTATTGCTATATTTAAACAATGAAAATAACAAAACTCTCATTACGACTTCGTATATTTTTTGCTATGATTTTTTTGGTGCTATTAGCATCCATTTTAATTGCATTAGTAGCAGCATACCAATATTCTGAAGAGACTCAAGATTACCATGAGCAACGTTTAGAGCGTAAAGAAAAAAATATTAAACGTCACTTAGATTTTGTAATTAGAGAAACGACTTTTGAGGTCATTCCTGAAAAATTACCTTTAATATTTAAAGATGAAATCTACAAAATTGCTGACATCCATGGGCTTAAAGTTAATCTATATGATTTAGAAGGATCATTACTAATTTCTTCTAAAGCCAGTCTACCTCTTGATGATGTTGAGTCTTGTATACAAGCAGAAATACTTAATAATTTATCTAATACTTCAGGTCATAAATATGTTGATATTAGAGAGGAAAAAGGCGAAAATTTTAGATCATCCTACACGTACATTACAGACCAAAAATATAAACCATTAGCCATTTTAAACCTTCCGTATTTAGAAAACGACGACTTTCTTTCTAGAGAGTTAAACGAGTTTTTTGAACGTCTAGGTTATACCTACCTTTTAATGTTAATTACTGCAATTGCATTAGCTTATTTTTTATCTAAATACATTACAAAAACACTAAAGACAATTAGTGATAAAATGAATCAAACACGTTTAGAAAAACGTAACGAAAAAATTGAAATAAAAAGTACAACTCAAGAAATTTCAACACTTGTAAAATCATATAATAGTATGATTGATCAAATAGAGGAAAGTGCTGTAAAACTTGCTAAAAGCGAGCGTGAGCAAGCTTGGCGAGAAATGGCAAAACAAGTGGCACACGAGATTAAAAATCCATTAACACCAATGCGATTGACTGTCCAGAGTTTTCAGCGCAAGTTTGACCCCAAAGACCCAGAAATAATCTCTAAATTAGACGAGTATAGTAAAACGTTAATTCAACAAATAGACACCATGAGTTCTATTGCTGGTGCATTTTCTAACTTTGCTAAAATGCCAGCACAACAAAACGAAATGCTAAATGTTGTCAAAATTGTAGATTTAGCATTAGATATTTTTAATGAAGATTACATTCATTTTGAAGCAGAAAAGGAAGAAATTATTGCCAAATTTGATCGTACTCAGTTAATAAGAGTGTTGACTAATCTAGTAAAAAATGGGATTCAGGCAATACCAGACGAGAAAACACCTAAGATAATAGTTAGTGTTTCAGAAAAAGATGAACATGTTGTTTTAGCAATTTCTGACAATGGAATAGGTATTTCAGAAGAAAATAAAATTAAAGTTTTTGAACCTAAATTTACCACTAAATCTAGCGGAATGGGTCTTGGTCTAGCAATGGTTAAAAATATTGTCGAAACTTATAAAGGAACAATTACCTTTGTAACACAAAAAAATATTGGGACAACCTTTACGGTTAGATTTCCTAAAGAATAATAATAAATCATTTTCGCTTTCGCGGAAATAACTAAACATACTTACAATGAATTTTGAAAACATCTTAAGCAGTTCAGAAAACGGAATAACAACTATTACAATTAATAGGCCTTCTAAATTAAATGCATTAAATAAAGCAACTATCGAAGAGTTGCACCAAGCATTTGATGCAGCTAACAAAGCAGCAGAAACTAAAGTTATTATTGTAACCGGAAGCGGAGAAAAAGCTTTTGTTGCAGGAGCAGATATTAGCGAATTTGCTAACTTTAGTGTTGAAAATGGAGGTAAATTGGCAGCCAAAGGTCAAGAGATTTTATTCGATTTTGTTCAAAACCTTAATACACCAGTAATTGCAGCTGTAAACGGTTTTGCATTAGGAGGAGGATTAGAGTTGGCTATGGCAGCACATTTTAGAATAGCTAGTGATAATGCAAAAATGGGATTACCAGAAGTTAGTTTAGGCGTGATTCCTGGTTATGGTGGTACACAACGTTTGCCACAATTAGTTGGTAAAGGACGTGCTATGGAAATGGTTATGACAGCAGGTATGATTGATGCAGCAACAGCATTAAGTTATGGTTTAGTAAACCATGTGGTTTCTCAAGAAGAATTATTACCTCTTGCTCAAAAATTAGCAAGTAAAATTATGAGAAACTCATCTGTAGCTATAAGTAAAGCAATCCAAGCTGTTAACGCAAATTATACAGATGGTGTTAATGGTTTTGAAACCGAAATAGAGCAATTTGGTGCTTGTTTTGGTACACA
Organism: Olleya sp. ITB9; assembly: GCF_001315805.1. Taxonomy (NCBI): domain Bacteria; kingdom Pseudomonadati; phylum Bacteroidota; class Flavobacteriia; order Flavobacteriales; family Flavobacteriaceae; genus Olleya; species Olleya sp. ITB9. Next base: position 91 of record NZ_BCBW01000038.1, on the reverse strand, counting down.
AGATTTTAAAGAAGGTACGACAGCTTTTTTAGAAAAGCGTAAAGCTGATTTTCCTGGTAAATAATATTTACTAAAATATATTATATAAAAA